>JAGODU010000081.1 GCA_017998095.1 Prolixibacteraceae bacterium
CTGATGGACTCGCGCTCCTGTAATGCTTCAATTGCTACTTTCGCCTTGAAGGCTCCGGAATGTTTTTGTCTTTTAGATTTCATAATACACTGGTTTTATGTTGTCAAATATAACCTTAACCAGTGGCCTTAATTCAGGGGAGTATTATATTCAACCGTCCTAGAGAGAGAGCCCACCTGCTTGAGAAAGATGTTTATGACAAAGAAGCATCGAGGTGTCAAGGTTATTGGTCTGTTAATTACCGATGGAATAAAGTATCTTGAAGATTCTTAAACCAAACTCTTTCCGTGGACCCTTCTTCAGAAGTACATAACACACTTTAAGCGAAATATGATCACAATGGTTCATCATGGTAGGTGGGGGTACAAAAGCACCTTCAGGGTTGATGTTTTAGAAAACTTGTTCATAACTTTTTTAAGGTCTCTGATACTAATCCAAATGCAATTTGAACCAGGTATGAAATGATATATGCATTGGAAGAAATCACTGAATTTACAGCTTAATGTGTCTGCAAAAACAGATCGCACTAACCCATAAAATCAAGAATATCCTTTACTGTTTTGAATTCATTTATCTGTTCTCCGGTTAGCTTCTTATTGAACTCATCATCGCATAGCACAATAAGAGTAAGCTTTGTCATTGAATCATAGTTTTCAATATCAGCTAGAAAAGTACTCTCCTTCAGGCTATTATTATCTAGCTCCAGAGTATCCTCAATTAGTCTGAGTTTTTCTTCGTTTGTCATTCTGTCTTTAATTTAATATGTGAACGAATTTCCCAAAATTTTATCTCACTCATGAAGAAAGAAAGCCGCCATCTACCGGAATTGACGAACCGGTAATGAACTTTGATTTATCACTTAAAAGAAATACAATTAGATTGGCCACATCCAATGGTTCTCCAAGGCCCAGATACTGACGGGTTAAGGTAATATCTTCTGCGCCTCCCGTCATTTTCAAGAAATCAACATAAGCTCTTGTTTCTATCTGCGCAGGAACCACAGTGTTTAATCTTATTGATTTTGAGCCTAGTTCCTTTGCCAGACAACGGACTGCGCAATCCATCGCTGCTTTGGAAGCTGCATAGGCAGTCACGCTTACTCCACCCCGCTGTGAGGAGATAGATGAAACGCCCACAATGCTCAAGCCCTCATTAAAATTATTCCTCCTGATAATACATCTAGTAAGCTCAATAAATGATCCGAAATTCACCTTTAATACCTCACTAAGTATAGACGGAGTAATCATTGCAATTGGTCGCCGGCATCTTATACCAGCACAATGGACAAACCCATCAAAAGGGCCATGTTTATCAACTATTCCCTTGAATGCAGGCTCAATAGATTCAAGATTGCCAAGATCAATTATGTTAAAGGAATGCCCCGTTCCAAAAAGATTTGACACTGTATCGGCAAGACCATCTTTATCAATGTCAATTAAAATCAATCTGCACCCCAGTTTACTAAGCATTACTGCAGTTTCTCTGCCAATGCCTGCTGCAGCACCTGAAATCAATACCTGTTTCCCGGTAAAGTCATTCTTATCTGTCATGAGGGTATAAATATTTACAAATGTTATAATACGTATCCACCATCTAGCAATATGGATGTTCCTGTTATCTTTTTTGAAGAATCACTAAGCAGGAACACTATGCAATCAGCAATTTCCGAAGGCTCAATTATTCCCAACAACTGTCTCTTTAAATCATCTTCCTCGCCCAGCTTGATATTACTTTGTATATAGTCTTTATTCAGATCTGAAGAAACAGCCCCCTTCATTATGGAATTAACCCTTATTCTTCTTGGACTAAGTTCTGCAGCAATGCACCGAACAGTAGCATCCAGTGCTGACTTTGAAGCAGAATATGCAATTTTTGATTTTAACCCCTTTATGCTACTGACCGAAGAAATTGCCACCATGCTTCCTCCATCCGAAAAGCAATTTCTTTTTGCCAGACAACGTGCCATTTCCACAAACGAGTAGACATTTGCATTCATCATTTCATGCATAAAAGAGTATTTTGTCATTGATAAAGGTCTCACTCCTCCAATACCAGCACAATATACAAACCCGTTAAATAATCCGAATTTTTCATTAATCAGATGGAAGTTAGACTCTGTTTCAGAATTATCATATATATCGAAGGAGATATAGCACTTTGACTCTTTAAAGGCTGAAATTGATTGCAAGGGTGAACCGTTCGGATCGCCTATTACAACCACATAAGCTCCCAATCCTGTCAGTTGTTCCACCAATTCCTGCCCCACGGCAGATCCTGTGTCTGCCACGAGAAATTTTCGATCCTTAAGTTCAGGAAAAGAGCACATAACAATCTAACCTTTTAACCTTTTGATCATCTTCATGATCCTTTCTACAGAATCGAAATTTTCTGGCCCCAGATCAGTTACTCCAATCCTGATGTTATATTCATCATTTAATTCGGATATTATAGATACAACATCAAAAGAATCGAGGAAGCCACCTTCAATCAGTTTTTTTTCATTAACAAAATCAACATCAGGTCTTATTGATTCCAAAATTTCTAATAACCTTTTCATATTCTTGATTCTTTAATCTAATTCTCTTTTAGCATTGACATTGAAAACTTATTATCGTATACGAAACCACTCCTTTGATAAATGTTTTTAGCCGTATTATCATATTTTACCCATAACGTATAACGAGTATCCGGACCTTTTGAATTCAACCTGAAATATGTCTGCATCAGTTTCATTGCGACACCTTTGCCCCTGAATCCTTCACTTACAACCAGTGATGTCCATACAACAATGTTGTTCTTAATTTCAAAAGTTATTGTACCACATAGTTTGCCTTCATAGTAAGCACAGAGAATATTTCTTTTTGCTGCAAGATTTCTTGCATCTTCAAGAGTCAGCACCTGCTGACCAGTATACTTATCAAAAGCGTTTTCAATTAAGCCTTTGGCAAAAACTATCTCTTCTTCAGTCTTAGCATAACTAACAATAACTTCTTCATTTTCCGGAAAAAAATTCATCTGGCTGTATTGAGCTACCATGTGTACTCTAAGTATATGTTGTTTAAAACCACATCTTTCCCAATATTCAATAATTTCATTAGGCTTATTGCTTTCACCTCTGTAAAGAATTTCCATAGTAATAGGATTATCAACATCAAATGACAATAACACATTTCTGTCATTGATATAATAATACAACTGATAGAAATCCGACTTTTGCAAGAGAAATCCTACGTTAGAACCATAAGCGACATAGCTCAGACGGTTCTCAGCTATATATTGTAAATAATCATTTAGTAAAATATAATTATTAGTAATTGTGCTACTGTTAAAATATTTACTCACTAATCCTTTTAAAGTTTCGATATTTTTTAGCTGTATCATAGCCTATGATTCTGTTTATCAGGATATTTCTCCTTTGTGATACTTGTCTTTCAGTAAGGTGCGATCAATCTTTCCGTTCATATTGTATGGCAGAGCAATCATCTGTATCATTATATTCGGAAACATATATTTGGGTAGTTTATTTTTGATTTCATTGAGAATATAATTCCTATTAGCATTTTCTCCCTGATAGATTAACACGATTTTTTTGCGCTCATGGTCATAAAAGCAAAATGAAGCATCAACTAATTCCAGAGAATTTATAATAATCTCGATTTCTCCCAATTCAACTCTTTGTCCCATATGTTTAACCTGATTATCCTTTCTCGTCAGGAATACTAACTGCCCCTCATTATCATATCTAGCCAAGTCACCAGTCCGATAGATGGTTTCTGGGAATGAGGCATTAAGAGGATTCTGGCAAAATGCCTCCCTAGTCTTATCAAAATTTCTGTAGTACCCTAACGCCAGGCAACATCCTCTTACGCAAATTTCACCCACTTCATCTCCCTTCACTAACTTGTTCTCTTCATTAATTAAGAATATCTCTGTGTTTTTGAATGGGATGCCAATTGGAAGTACATCCTCATCTTTAAATGGACGGTCAACAATAAAATATGTACAAACCGAGGTTATTTCTGTAGGTCCGTATAGATTAACAAACATCGTCTCAGGCAAAGCTGACCTCCAATAGTTAAGTACTTTATTATGCATTACCTCGCCTGAAAACATGACTTTCTGCAAGTAATTTGGCACATCTACTTCAAAAGCATTCAGATTAGCTACAAGTGCTATTGCTGCAGCTGACCAGAGAACTGTATTGACCTGATATTTATTCAGGAAATCAACTAACTGAGTTGGAGTCACAAAACAGGCCTTTGGAATTATGTACATAGTAGCCCCAGCCTTAAGTGTCGAATAAATGTCTTTTATTGATGCATCAAAGTAGAAAGGATTCTGATTGCCAAAGATGCTTTCTGTGGAAAACTCAAACACATCAGCAAGGGCTTCAGTCATGTCTATTACAGACCTGTGACAAGTTAAAACACCTTTGGGAATGCCAGTAGATCCTGAAGTAAAAGTTGCATATAACGGATCCATGTCAATCATCTTACGCCTTATTCGGGCAAGACTTTCCTCACTAACCGTAATGTGGATAGCATCCTCATACAGAATTGTTATGAGTTCTGGAGAGATGCTTTTTACGTAGTCAAGATCCGAAAGAAGAACTATTCCTGCAATTGGCTTGAGTGTTTCCAATATCAGATCGATTCTCTTTTTTGGCATCTGTTTATCAATCGGGACATAAAAATTCCCACTGTAGGCTATACCCATGAACATAACAAGGCTTTCGACATTCCTGTCAACAAAAACCACGATTGGTTCTCTCCTAGCTCCATGTGTTTCCCTTGTTATGAATGTTCCTATCCTTCTGGCGGTATCTACAAGTTCAGAATACGTAATGTTCTTCTGTTCTTCCGCGAATGCAATTCTAGATGGATACCTCCTCTCGGAATCTTCAAGATATTTGAGCACATTTATAATCATAATTGCTTTTTTTAAACTTCAAGTGGGGTGTTGATGATCCCTTCTTCGAATATGGAATCATCCTCAATTATTGGCATAATATTAGACGTATCAATAGTTGCTGATGAAACACCCCAGGATAATCCAACTCCGAAAGCACAAAATAATACTCTCAATGTTTTGCCTTCTGACTGGCCATATGAATTGCAAAGAGTTAATGCCGGCGATCCACCAGAGGTGTTCCCATAGGAAGACAGGCTAAGCGGTATTTTTTCAGGTGGAATTCTGAGCTTCTTAGCTATCTGCTTAAGAATATATAAATTAGCCTGATGAAAAGAAAAGCAATCATAGTCATCAACTGTGGTACCGGTTAAACTCAAGAAGTCTCTGATAGCTTTAGGCACATCTGAGATAGTAAATGTAAAGACTGATGTTCCATGCATGAATGAATTGTGCAATGTCCGCTCGTTGCCATCGGCACAGATCATTGGTTCTCGACTAGCATCAAGATTCCTGTAACCACCTCCAGGAACAATTAAATAACGGTATCCGTTCCCATCTGAGCGTACTAAGGATATTATTGGTTCACACTCATCAGATTTTTCCAATAAAACTGCGACTCCTGCATCCCCTGTAAGCATGACTGATGCCCTATCTTTGGGGTTAATGGTTTTTCCACCAGTATCACCAACAATCAGCAAAGCCTTCTTAATGTCAGAATTAGTCATTATGGAAGCTACTACTTGCAGCCCATATAAAAGAGATGTACATCCAAGGCCTATATCAAATGCGGCACATTCAACAGATAAACCAAGCCTTTTGTGGAGAATAAAGGCTGAAGCTGGTCTGCGGTAATCAGGACTATGAGTGCCAAAAATTACAGCACCGATATCATGCCTCTGAATGCTCTTGAAGTCAAGCAACGCATTGGCGGCAGTATATCCGAGATCAGAAGCTGTCTGATAGTGTGAGGTTCTTCGGGTCTGAGTAATCCCTGTCATCTGAATGAACTTATTTATATCTTCCTCACCAAACAAATCCTTGTAACTCTCCGTCCGAATAATATTGTTAGGAACTGCACTGGCAATTCCAGCTATTTTGACATTTCTGAACTGAAAGACAGGCATACTATAAAGTGTTAAAGGTTAATTCTTTTAGCCGGGTTACCCATGTACAAAAAACCATCTTTTGTTTTGGTAATCACTATGCTCCCTGCTCCAATCCGGGTGTTTTCTCCTATTTTAACTTGTTGAAGAATTATAGCCCCAATACCGAAAAAATTACTGTTTCCTATTGTAACTTCTCCGGAAACTCTTACCAATGGCATAAAAACATTGTATGAACCAACAGTAACATCGTGTGCTAATGCCGAAATACTATTGAACTGGTTAAAGTCGCCAATATGTACATCACATGAAAAAGTGCAACCTCTGGTAATTAGATTTCCCCTTCCGATGCTGAATGTCTTCTGGTCTGCAATAGTTGATTCAGGATGAATTAAATTCGGGAAATCAACTTTCGGATTATCAATTCTCCTTACTAAGTTTTTGATAATTAATGGATTTCCAATAGCAAACACGATGTTAACTGGACTCGCCCAGTGATTCAGATCATTTATATTTCCCAACACCTCCCCATAATGAGAAACTCGTGTTTTCCTTTTCATACCATCATCGAAAAAGCCAATGAGTTTCCAGACGTCATAATCTCTATTAATTCTGTTTATTATACATGCTACTTCTTTGCCAAACCCCCCGGCACCATATATTGCAATATCTCTCATTCTATTTATCAATTATTTCCCGTGAAAGCCTCCATCGTGACAGTACCAGATGAGTTTATGCCTTCTCTCCGAAGAACGTTCCTTATGCTTAAAAATATTACCTTCATGTCTGTTATAAACGAAACATTGTCTACATACCATACATCAAGTTCTAACTTTTCTTTCCAACTGATTGAATTCCTTCCGTGGCATTGAGCCCAGCCCGTAATACCGGGCCGCACTTCGTGACGCCGCGCCTGTTCTTTTGAATAAAGCGGAAGGTATTTCGGCAACAGAGGCCGTGGGCCGATCAAAGACATTTCACCTTTTAATATATTAAAAAGTTGGGGCAGTTCATCAATAGAAGTTGAGCGAATTATACACCCAAAATTTGTTATACGCTGTACATCAGGCAATAAATTACCGCTAGCATCACGTTCATCCGTCATGGTCCTGAATTTGATAATCTTGAATACTTTGGCGTCTTTCCCAGGCCGTTCCTGAACAAAGAAAGCTCCTGCTTCATTATTAATCCAATAAAGGCATATCGCAACTATTACCAATAAAGGGCTGAGACAGATTATTGCAATTGATGCTATTAACAAGTCTAAAACACGTTTAAGAAAACATTTATACATGAATCAAATAAAATGTGAAATTATGATTTTATAGGCTTTATCAACAGTATAATTCTCAAGTAAATATTGATAACCCCTTTCCCCCATAATGGCAAGTTCCTCTCGTTTTTCAATCATGTAATTCAATGTCTTGTTAAAGGCTTCTAAATTACCACTTTCCACCCAAAATCCATATCCATTTTCCTGTGCGATTTTACCAATATCAGTAGTTTTGTCTATCGCCATAAGCACTGGGATTCTCATTTCAAGGTATGATAACAATCTGGATGGATAATTAGGTATGGTAAAACGTCGATCAAGGAAAATAAGACCCACTTCTGATGCAGCAATCAGACTATCAGATACTTTTTTGATAACATTTGGGATAAGTGTTGCATTAGAAGGCTTGGCTAATCTGAACCACTTATCAAGTTTATAATATTCCGTACCACCACCCACGATAAAGAAGTATACATCTTTTCTGTTTCTGTTCGAAGCTAACACTTCCAAAAGAAAATCAATTCCTTGAGGTTTCCCCATATTGCCGGAATAAATAAAAATCAAGGCGTCCTTAGAAATACTGTATTTTGAAATAATATCTCCTTTACCCTGTAATTCGCTGATTTGTTGAATTTCAATACTGTTTGGACAAACTTCAACGGATTCTTTTGGAATAAACGGATTCTCTTTCAAAATAAAATCTACATTCGCTGGTGACATACACCCAATATTATCTGATAATGAATATAGCTCTCTTTCTTTTCTGCGAAAGTATCGATAAATGATACTCCTTCTACAAAACATTCCCAAATCCACAGCATTTTGAGGAAATATATCTTTCAATAATAAGTAGGTTCTTGTACTATATTTCCTTTTTAAATAACGAATCAGAGAATTGAAGGTGATTGGTGGGGTAGAATACAATAACAATTCAATATTTACAGCTGGTAAGTACTTTTTGATAGCTTTCCTGAACTGATATTCTATAATGATTGTCCCAATTCCCTTTTCCACAATATTAGTCTTAGTGATATTCAGGGTCTTAACAGCCAAAATGTGAATATTGCCAATTACTGATAAGCAAGTTGCTTTTTTAAATCTGCGTTCAAAAGGACACACTATATAGACATTATGACCTTCTCTGGCAAATTTTCGTAATAAATCAGGATATATTCCCCTGCTGGATATGTCACTAATAACTTGAGATAATGTTAAAAATAAAACATTCATTTCAAATATGAAAATGGTTTGCTATTATGATTGACCATGAACTACTTAATTATTAGTTTAGAGTATAGTTGAAGGTATTCATTGAACCTATCTTCCTTTTTGTAACATTGTTCGGCTCTTATTCGACAATTCTTTGAATAATACTCCTTCCCGTGTGATCTAATTTTCTTAATTGCATTGATAAGTTGCTCAATATTCCCAGGTTCAACAATCAAGCCAGTTTCTGGTGTTATTAGTTCAGGACTTGCTGTACAATTATATACTATTCCAGGAGTACCGCAGGCAAATCCTTCAACTGTTGTCATACCAAATGTTTCCTGATATGAAAGATTGAGTACAATGTCCGCTGCTGAATATAAACCTGCAAGTTCTTCTAGACTTTCAATTCTTCCAATTCCAATAATGTTTGCCGGTAGTAATTCTTTTTGTTTCTTAGTTAAACCTACAATAACAATGGAATAATCATCAGATAAACTACGACTTAGTTTAACAAAATCATCCAAACCCTTCCTGACACCCCAGGCAGTTGCCAGTCCCAATAGCATGAACTTCCCCGGAATCTTATACTTTCTTTTGACTTTCAAACCATCTCTCACTGGATGAAAGGCAGTAAGATCAATGCCATTGTTAATTACCTGCATAGGATACTTAGCCAGAAAGGATTCTCTGAGATTTCCTTCCAGCCACTTAGACACTGGTACAATTACCAGTTTTGTTAGTGATGTGAAAAGACTTTTTTTTAACTTAAAATTAGCCTGTGAGAGGTCAAGAATCACTGAAGATGGATAATTATGCTTTTTGGGACAGTGATGGCATTCAACTTTCCATTTGGTACAATTAATGTCAGAAAAATAGGTGCAATGACCTGTTATAGGCCAATTATCGTGTATCGTCCATACAACCGGCATGTTGGTTCTTGCCAAGTAGTCAATGAGTATCCTGTAGTTAAGATAGTATCCATGAAGATTGTGCAGGTGAATAATATCAGGTTTTATGACTGAAATTCTATCAATAAACTTCTTCGTAGCTTTAACAGAACCTAAACCATGCTTATCCAATAACCGGGATTTTATCCCGTGAAGTGCAATATCAAATTCGTTGCCTATTCTTATGGTTCGGGAAATGCTATTATTGCTTTTTCGGCCATAGGCAATACAACTGCTCCAACCATTTGATAATACGTGCTGACCCAATTGTTCGACAATTCGACCTGTTGAACCAGTATTCACGACAGTGTTAATCTGAAGTAGAGTCGACATTCTTACACTATAATTTCTTTTTGCTTAGCGAAATTAAATCTCCTAGTTCCGTGGATGTCATGAATTCAACCTCTGGCCATTTTTTTAGTATCCTAGATAATAAACGACCCAATTCTGTAAGCCCCTTATACGCATTTCCCGGATTAATAAAACCAACGTAATTTACTCTATGTGTACTTATTACAGCAGGTTTATGCCATCTGAAGGAATTTTCAATTTCCTTTAAACAAGAATCTGTCCAATTCATTATTATTGGATCGGATGGTTCAAACGCGCAATTCCTGGTAATTATGATTTGACCTGATTCGTTCTGTCTGCCAAGCCAATTGAACTCCCATTTAAATTTATTATTTCCCAAGGGATAGTGTCGTAACTTACACATAGTCAAGTACTTTATTCCCAGCCTAAACATTTCGCTGTCCAATATTTTGTGAGTCTCGCGGTTTGGCGCAATGAAATGGGTCGGGTTGTAGCCGCAGATGGACTTAAATAATTCAACCCCTGTTTCAATCACTTTTTGAAGGGCTGGTATTTCAGTAATACATTCCGGGTAAAGTGCACCCAAATACTCGGGGATTTGTTTGCCCTTATACATGGCAGCACCAAAAGAGCGGTGTTTAAATGCAATTAACAAACCTTCATTACCGTTTTGTAATGCTCCCAACCAACGAGAAACACTTAAATGTTCCCTCCCGTGAAAAGCAGGTACAAAAAGACGTTCATCTATGCCCTTTTTCCATAATTCATGTACTTTATCATGATTTGGATATCTCTTACAGGTTTCGGTAAAGCTTTCAAAGTAATACTCACGAAAATTGCTTTTTTCTATTTTTTCAAAATCCGGATTAGCCATGATACACATTGGTGTAAAAACAGCATGTCTACCTGTTGAATCTTTATGTTTATAGAGCAAATCATAAAGGTTTTCTAAATCGTCATTTGATTCCAGACAATCGTTTGCAGTAAAATTAGAACGGTCAACGTCTAGGCCTTTCGAAAGCATTTTTTCATAATCCTTTTTGCTCCTAGTTCTGATACTTCCCCAATCGTCAGATTCAATCACGACAATTTTTCTGGAAGTTCTCCACCCAATGATATTACCCAAACTCTTCCGCACGTTAGTCATTCTTCTTAAAAATAAAATCCAGGTATTGTTGGGCAATCTTGGCAAAAGCATATGTTTCCCTTACTTTATAGGCTTCAGTAGCAAGTCTCCGTCTCAATTCGGGATTTTCTATTAGCCGGTTTAGGGTAAAGGCTAGCTGTTCTACATTATTTGGTTGTACTAATAGGCCATTGATTCCCTCCTTAATTATATCACTGGGCCCAGCAATGCAATCACTGCTCACACATGCTACTGGTACTGACATAGCTTCTATCAAAGCATTAGGGAAACCCTCATAAAACGACGGTAATACAAAAATGTCAGATTCCCCCAAGACCTTGCTAAAATCCTTCTTAAATCCATAGAATTTCACTCTTTGTGAGATGCCCAAATTCAATGACTCTATTTCCAAGTTTGATAATTCAGGCCCATCTCCAATAACATGAAGGGTCCAATCATTACTTGAAATCCTGGCAAAAGCACGAATCAGCACAATGTGGCCTTTTTCATGTGATAGTCTCCCTATTGTGACTATCTGTTTCTTTTTAACCGAAGTATTTGCATCTATTACTGTGACGGGATTTGGAATTACTTTGATTCTTTTCGCTCCTGTTTTTTCCTTAATTAGCCTTGCAGCAATATCAGTTTGAACAATTACCCCATCAGCAATCCTGTAAAGAGCCTTTCGTGCATTTCCGACAATTGGATCCAGCTTTATACCAGGCCCCATGCGATCTAAGACATAAAGTGGTACTCCTAAGAACCTGGTTGATAAAATCACAAAAGGATTAAACCATTCTCCATAGCTAAGCAAAACATCTGGTTTAGTTTTCCTAATACTCCTGCGTAAATATGGCAAAATAAGTAAAGCATATATTAGTCTGTGATATTTATCTCGATCTGTTGTCGGCCAGAAGATCTCAATACTGTCATTAAGTTCGTATAGTTGCTCAGTCTTAAAAAGATTGATCAGTGAAACATGATGTCCACATCCAGCAAAATAATTCGCCATACTGGTAAGGGCTCTCTCCTGCCCGCCACCCCTGAGACCACCACCAACAAAACAAATTCTCTTATTCATATAATTTAACATGCTTTGACAATCAACACCATTTATCATACTTGCAGAGAGGCCAACAATACATCTTCTACCATAACAGGAACAGGTGCGTTTTCAATTATGAAATACCAATCGCCAATATTGGTTTGGTTGAATTTTTAAAATATATAAATAATAATCACTTCATCCACCTGAAATACCACATTTGAAACATTAATAACTTCCAGATCAAAGGTTTATAGTAAAACTTGTTCCCTTTGAATAGTTCAACTTGTTGAGAAACAAATTTTGCTTTAAAAAATCCCGATTCTTTTATTGATTTTTCACTTAGGTATTCATCCAAAAGAAAGGATAAATCGTTTGTAAGCCAATTATAAATCGGTAGAGAAAAACCCGCCTTTGGTCGATCAACTAGTTCTCTGGGTATATTGTCATGTACTATATCTTTAAGGATCCTTTTGCCTCCTAGTTCATTATATTTATATTCCAATGGCAACCGGGCAGCAAACTCAGCAAGTCGATGGTCAACGAAAGGCTCTCTGCCTTCAAGGGAGACTGACATAGAGGCTCTGTCAACCTTTGTTAAAATATCATTCTGAAGATACATTTCATAGTCTATTGCCATCATGATTTCTGGTATGTTATTAAATCCAGTAAAATCATTGTCATATTTAGTTGGGTATTTGTCATAATTGGCTGAAAATAGTTTTGTTTGATAAAACTGGGGGAGATTGCATGATAGCTTATACAAGTTTGCCGCTTGCTGCAACTTATTGGAATGCAAGGCTTTTGAAACACATTTTAGTTTTTGCTTAATCTCAGGTTTTTTAATAGGTGTAACATATGAAAGAGATGATAATATCGGACTCAAAATAAAATTCAGGTGAATTGGCAACTTATTTAATAAATGTAGAACTCTATCGAACTTTTGATAATGAGTATATCCACAAAAGAGCTCATCACCAGCATCGGAAGATAAAGCAACTTTTACAATATTTCTAGCAACTTTACTTACTAGGATTGTAGGTATTGCTGAACTATCAGCAAATGGCTCATCATAAAAATACGGTAAATCAGGAATAATTTGTTGAGCTTCACTCATTGTACAAATATATTCTATATGATCTGTACCCAAGTACTTGGCTACGTCTCTAGCAAAAGGAACTTCGTTTATGCCCTCTTCAAAACCGATTGTAAATGTTTTAAGCTTTTCAGTCCTATCTTTTTGCAGAACAGCCGTCACGGCAGAGCTATCATATCCTCCACTTAAAAAAATACCGACTGGCACATCTGCTACCATCCTGTAATTAAAGGATGACTTAAGTAAGTCTAGAAGTCGTTCCTTAGCTTCTTCATATTTGAAAGTGAACTTATTTGCACGGTAATGAGAATTAATATCCCAATATCTGTGATAAGACAACTCTTTGCGAATTAAATCCAAAATAAGAAACATGCCTGGTTCAACTTTCAAAGTATGTTTGAAGATT
This sequence comes from Prolixibacteraceae bacterium, assembly GCA_017998095.1. The sequence goes on from JAGODU010000081.1 coordinate 13,429, forward strand.
GAATATGGTGCCGGTATGTATCCGAAATCAAAGAATAAAGGTAAGACATTAGTGTCAATTTCTCTTATAAAAGCTGAATGCTCAATTAATGCTTTTAATTCTGAAGCGAACAAAAACAGATTGTTATGCCAATAATAATAAATTGGTTTTACCCCAGCTCTATCTCTAAAAAGAAATACTCTCTTAGTTGATTTATCATAAATTACTATTACAAACATCCCTATTAATCTGGCAACAAAATCCGTACTCCATTGTTCAAACGAATGGAGTATGACTTCTGTGTCAGTATTAGAAACAAATTTATGCCCTAATTCTTCAAGTTCGAGGCGGATCTCTTTATAATTGTATATTTCACCATTAAATACAATTGTAAAGGTCTTATACTTCATTGGTTGATCTCCGTCGGTACTAATATCAATGATTGACAGTCTCGAATGCCCCAAACCAATAGTAGCTTCTTCCTCATTATAGCATTCAACACCCTTACCATCAGGCCCTCTATGATCAAGGGTTTGAATCATATCCTGAATTGTACTTGCCGGTGTATGTTTTAAAAAGTCAATATATCCTGCGATACCACACATAAAACTCAATTACTATCTTTAATTAATACTCCGAGCTCATCGGAGCTCATAAACTCAACATCAGGCCATCTTGTTACAATACTGTGCAACAACCTGCTCAAAAGCAGCAGATTTCGATCACGGTTTTTTTGATCAATAGATCCTATGTAATTCAACCTATGTGAACCAATAATAAGAGGTTTACCAAGTCCAAAGGCTATATTACCCCTTCTAAGAATTTCTTCAATAAAATTAAAATCAGGTGCTTGTGAGGGTTCGAATGCAGCATTCCTTACAAGGTAGACTTGTCCAAGAGAATTCTTCTGGCCTGTAAAGTGGATAATCCTTTTGAATTTATGTTTATCCCCAATTCTCGGTTCGAGTTGGAAATAGTTGCCCTGCAATATTGTGACGCCACCTGACAATAATGTTTCATTCAAAGAACGACTCCAAGTATAACATGGGGCGATAAATGAACTTGATCTGAATCCAAAGATTTGCTCAAAAAGCGCTAACCCTTCAGAAATAGAATCCTTCTGGAAGGCTAATTCTACTTCAGATCTAAGATTAAATGCCTCCATGAATGAGTTTTCTGAAATCCTGACACTTTCACTAAGATCGTACATTCTGAAATCAAATGCAGTTCGCATATTACCAGAATTTTCCTGCAATGACTTCATCCATCTTTTAACATTTAAGTGCTCTCGGCCATGAAACTGCGGTTTATACAACCTTCTTTTAATTCCTTCTTTCATAAGATAGTACGAGTTCTCATGACAAGGGTAACGTTTCATTGTTTCAATAAACGGCTCCCAATAGTATTCCTTAAAATTGCTTTCCCTAATTTTATCAAAATCAGGATTACCAACGATTGTATTTGCTGTTATAATAGCAGGATTACCTGTTTTATCCTTAACATTGTGCAGCACTTCAAAAAGCAATCTCAGGTCGTCCTCGCTTTCAAGAGAATCATATCTGTTATAAGCTAGCTTATCAAGCCTGAATCCCTTTTTCACCAGAGTTTTATATACTTCAAGAGAAGGAGTACGTATACTTCCCCAATCATCACTTTCAATAACAACAATTTTTCGGTGAGTGCGCCAACCAGGTAGATTAATTAAACACCACTTCAGAAAATCAAAATGCTTGCGGAACATTAACAGAATTCAATTTTAAAATTTCCCATAATTTCATTAGGCCTTAATGAAAGGGAATATGCACTTCGTGATTTCTATACCTGTATTGATTTTATTGCACTAAAAACTGCTTCTACTATCTCTGATCATTTCTTGTATAGAAATCTGCATCCCCTCAACAGTTCGCTGTTTCCTTAAATATAATTAAGTCATAGCAACTATTATGTAAATGTCATTGATTGATCTGACAGAATTTCTCGAAATACATAAACAAAGTTTTAGCCTGGATATCTTTATTAAAAAATTGTTCGGCAATCTTACGACCATTTAATCCTACTATTAGGGCTCTGTCAGGATTCCTAAGTGCACGTCTCATTGCCTCGGCAAAGGATATTGCCGAACCAGGCTCGGCAAAATAAACAGATTCACCATCATTTAGATAATCAGGTATTTCGCCCACCCGGGTGGCACAAACCGGATGCCCTGTTGCAAGGTATTCACCAAGTTTTGTTGGGAAACCTCCCTGAGCTTGTTTTGAATCAGGCCGAGGTAATACAAGTAGGTTGGCATTCATAATAATTGGAGGTATCTCATCTCGCAGTAACTCTCCTTTCCAAAAAACACGATTATCCAAATGCATTTTATCTATCAACCTCAGATGGGAAGGTGTATCATAGTTCCAACCTCCAACCAAATATAATTTGTATTGTGGAAATTCATGTGCCAACTGTGCAAATGCATGAATTAAGATATTTACTCCATCTTTTGCATTATCCATCACTCCAATAAAAGCGATATAAGGCTTTTCAAAGCCAGAGCAAACGTAATCTACTTTCCTAAACCGTTCCAGATCTACCGTCATTGGTAAATGAATAAACTTGGGACCTGGTTGAGGAAATTGCATGTAATGTTCCATTAATGTTCTTGTCATTAATGCTATTCCATCGTAAGCAAAATAAGCTATCTTTTCAAAATATTTCGCTCGTTTTTCTCCTTCCAGCCTATGTACTAGTCTTCCTTTGTTGGACTTATGAATATCCAAGTATTCATTCATCTCCAGGAAAGTCTTTATATTCGGATTCTTCTTCTTCAGATTAACGACTAGCTTAAAAAGACTAAAGTCACAATCTGTCCAAACAATAATATTACTCCTTTTTGCAAGAGCTCTTTTGGCTCTACTCATTATTACAGGATATATTATCGGGAGAAGAAAATACTTATAAAGTCTCTTATTCCAGAGTTTATCATGAATAAGAGTGCATTGGTAATGATATCGAATTTTACCTATTCTACCTTTACTCCCAAGCGTTGCAGCTTCAAGCCGAGAAAGATATCCATTTGTAATATTAAGGCAAATTTCAACTCCCAGTTCAGATAATCCTTCTAGTAGAGTCCTCACTCTATTACCTGATGCAGAACTTTCAGAAAATGGATTAAATCTTGCTATGTATATTACTTCCATGAGCAATATTACCATATATTGTCAAGAGTTCCGTAACAATCTTCTCTTTGTTGTGACGATACAATGCTTTTATCCTTGCATTATTACCATATTTACCTGCTTTTGATTTGTCATAAAGGAGCTCCAAAATAGCTCCGGCCATCGACCATGGATCACCATCCTGAATGACAATTCCTTCTTCCTTATCTCTAAGCAATGATGGCGTGCCTCCTGCATGTGTTGTAATGCAAGGCATTCCAAGAAGCATTGCTTCACACAGACTATTTGGACTGTTTTCTATGTGTGAGGGCATAACATACAGATCAGACTCAAGCATCTTGGCAATTAAATCGTGTTCAACAAGATTACCTAATAAAACTAACCCAGATGTGGGATAATTTTCCTTCAATTTTCTTCTGACAACTTTATCTAATAAACTGTGTCTCGAAATACCAGCAACACGCCATTCAAGCTTAATTCCGATTTGTTGAAGTGCACTCAATGTCTGACAAATTGTTTCGAACCCTTTGTAATATGATTCACCTATCGTGGAATGTATAATAAGTATAGCATTGCCTGGCGCTGTCCATTTTGTAGTATAAAACAAATCACGAATTATTTCATCATTATGATAATAAACGCTTTCAGGCGCAAGAATTCTAGTTATTCGTCTATCCCAATCAGTTCTACCTATAATATTTTTACAATTCTTAATATTATTTATTTCCCGCCCAGAACAATATTTCAACTTTCTAAATTGTTGATTGAATGACTTATTTAATAACCAGGTAATTGGTGAAAGCAGATTTATCCCTTTATTTGACCCATATTTTCTTTCGATTCCGCTATAATATTTGTGACTATATACAGTACAATTGCCTTGAATACTTATTACTATCGGAATTTCAGTCTTATTTATCAAACAACTGAATGGATTCTCAGTTCCGTGAATATGAATGACATCGGGTTTAACTCTACCTATTATTTCCAAGTAAAGTTCTAAGTCCTCGTCGTCAATTAAATCACCAAAAAAGATATCTTTAATGACATTAATCCTCCAGTGTTTTTTACAAATGGGATAATAGGAAACCTCTTCATGTACAAATGGTTTAGCAAATCGTGCATAATAAAACGCCACGGATAAGCTAACCTTGTTCTTAATTACCCTTTCGAGCGCCTTTAACCAGTTTCCTCTAGTGTCGCCTGCTTTTAAAACTTCATCCGCACCAACGGGTGTATTGGTAAACCACAGAACCTTCATAAGTTATTTAAATAAGTTATATGAGAATAACAAATTTTTTCAATTATTTAAATCGTGAGTTCAGTGCCTGATAAACTTCATTATCACTATGGTTTCTTAGAGATGCAGTAAAACAGGCTGTCACCGAAATCCAAACAAAAATATAATCAGTTGTAAATGAAGGTAAATTATAAGATACCATCATTACAAAATAAACAAAAAGATAAGAGGCAAGGGCTTTGAGCAAGTCATTATTGCTTTTGAAAAATCCCAGATAGATTGCTCTCAGGAT
>JAGODU010000308.1 GCA_017998095.1 Prolixibacteraceae bacterium
ATTAAAATTAATGATCGGATCAGGTATTTCATAAATTGTCTGATTTGCTAATTATCATGCAAACTTATTAAATTGAATATAAAGATTCTGTATAAGTTTTAAAAATTAGTCAACAATTATGACTACCATTATATCTTCCTATTCTGGCAGAACGGGATGAAGATAATTTTTACATTGTAAGCTGCCCGGTTTTTAAAGGTTACCATTCATATAGTTCCACAATTGATTAGTAAATCCTGATGGTCGGGTTACCAATGTTCCGGTACACAAAAACGAAGACCTTCCAAAAGGTCTTATGCGTAAAATAATCCGTGAAGATTTAGACCTGGAACTGGATGATTTTCTGAACCTTTATAAACAGTACAAGTAAAAAGTCTCTGGTTCCCTGTTGCCCCACCAGTAATTTATACCCTTTATATAATCTTCATTACATATTTGACTTTTCCTGATATCCTTATAATATACTGCTAAAGTGAATCCCGGCAACTCTGTCCGGGAAATGTCATTTTTTCGGTAGAATTCGGTTTCCGGAATCCCGGGAATACACAGTTTTAAATCCGGTAAATAAGTACTTTCTGTTAGCGTTATTCAATCGCTACCAAATCAACGTTATTTAGAATGAAAATAAATTACATAAAATGTGCAAAATACAGGGTAACAATTTCGATCCCATTCGGATTAAACTGTAAAAATGTAAAATACTACCTGAACAAACCTGATCAAAAAATTGATTTTATAAATCTCCAATTAAATTTCATCTGTAAAATTATGAAAGAAAAAGGTTGCCTGTCAGAAAGAGAGAGACAAGTTCTCCAAATGATCTCAAGAGGTATGACGTCAAAGCAAATCAGCCAGGAATTATTTATTAGTGAGACTACTGTCAATACTCATCGAAGAAATTTACTTAAAAAATCAAACATTAAAAATGTAGCAGAATTAATATGCTATGGATTTAAAACATCCATCATTTCATAAATAAATACTTCACTTTAATTTTACATTGACAGATTATTAAATAATTCATCTTTTCAGTTTTTTACTCTAATCCTAAAGGGAGAAATCTGAAAAGACAGCCTGTTCCCTTTAGGGATCAAGGGTGAAAACAAGACGGTTTTCAAATTTGCCAAAGCAGAATAAATCAAAAAATCATTAAAAAAAAGGATTGATTTTTAGTTTATTATAGTTGAAATTTGAGTAAGAATCAAATTTCTCTTATGCGTTCCAGATATGAATTATGTTCATAAAAATTCCTAAATATCATCCTTAACATGAAAATTCAAATAAAGTTAAATCTTGTTTTTCTGGGCGTTTTCGGAATTAGTATTATTTCTACCGGCCAGATCAAAGTATTTGATAACAATTATGTGGGGATCAATTACAGTTCCACACCATCTTCAAGATTCGTTATTAATTCTGCAGGAAACTCAGCTTATCAGGCATATATTTACGGCCCGAACATCTATAGTTCAGGTGGCGCACTTGCAGTTCTCAGCGAAAAAGGCTCAGCTTCAGGTATTCATATCAGAGCATTAACTGCTACCACAAATATTGGAAGTGGCAATTACCTTTATGGCCTTAAAGCAACTGCATATAGTTCAACAGCTTATACCACAGGTAGAACTTATGGCATTTTTGGACAAGCCGGAAATGCTTCTTCAGGTTATAATTATGCAGTATATGGATACTTAGCCGGTACCAAATATGGCGCTGCTGTTTTTGGAGCAATTAATGGTTTGGGCGATGTTGGTCTGACAGCTCAGTTCGCAGGATATTTCAGAGGTAATGTTAAGTGCGAAAATACAATTTATGCAGTTTCATTCTAGACAACATCCGATGAAAAATATAAGACCAATATCACTGAAATTGATCCGTCTGAAGCGTTGACAAACATCTCCAGAATAAGTCCTAAGAAATATAATCTTAAACAATACGAAATAGTTCAGCAATCAGGCAATTACCATTAGTTCTTTTTACTTCTGTAAGTATTAATATATATGCACAGATACCGGATACATTAAAGTTGAGCGCTCCGCTTACCGGGACACAGGATAAGGTGGCTAGTAAAGCCGTATTTATGATGCCAGGATTTAGTTATTCTGCAACTACAGGAAATACCTTTACTGCAAGAATAAATTCACCGGTAAATACTGAAATAACTCCAGTCGTATATCTGACTGGTTCTGCTGTCCCTGATCCGGATACCCGTCAGCTTAACACAGATCTTCCCGTTGGCTCAGTTAAAGGAAACATGTCTGTAACACCACTTGGAGGATTTTCCTACAATATTCCCGTTTTCTGTTCTCCGGGCACAAATGGCGTTCAACCGTCAATTTCCATTCAATATAATAGTCAATCAGGGAACGGATTGCTTGGCTGGGGCTGGAATCTCTCCGGATTATCGGCAATAACAAGAGCAGTTAAACCATATTATGCTGACAACAATATCAAGTCCATAAATATGGTAACGGATGATGATTATGCCATTGATGGAAACAGGCTTATCTTGAGCTCTGGAACACAGGGATTGGACGGTTCTAAGTATAATACCGAACTTGAATCTTTCACTACAACAACAGTCCATGGATCTTCAGGCAGTGGACCTTCCTGGTTTGATGTCTATAATAAGAAAGACGGATCTGTAATGGAATATGGTAACGCACCCTATGCATATATAAGCAACGATCAGGGCACCAGGCTTATCTGGCTTCTGACAAAATACCAGGATGTAAATGGTAACTATATTAAATATAATTACTTGCAAGGTCTGGATTTGAACCAGGTTTATTTATCATCAATTCAATACACAGGTAATATAAATTCCAGTCTGCTACCATATAATGAAATTATTTTCAAATATGCGCTAAGGTCTGATAGTTACACACAGTTTCAGACCGGAATCGAAATGTGCAACAGCCTGATTATTACGGATATAATTATATTGAATGAAGGTAATATAGTAAAAAAATACTCATTCGGATACATATATAACTTTTATTCAAAACTTGTAAGTATTACCGAAATTTCGGGATCAAATAATTATCTTAATTCAACAATTTTCAAATATAATGAAGAATCCACAAACGCATCCGGCTATTCATATATATCAACCAGCAGCCCTCATTATTTCTATTATGGTGATTATAATGGCGACGGGAAAAGCGATATTATAATAATCCCGAATAAGGCATCCGGTGAATATACTGTAAATGACAAAATTAAATTGTATATTAATCAGGATGGAACAAATTTTACAGTTGCGAATGAACTCCCGATTTATTCTACTGGTATACCTCTTGATGAAATAAGATATAAAGACCACATACCCTATCCTGTTACTAACAGTTCATTTGATATACAGGGAGATGGGGAAAATGATTTTTATACATGCTTGCAGGTATTTGTTGATGATGATGATGACGGTGATCCCGATACATGGAAAAATCTCAATGAATACTTCCTGTATTCAAAATCTCAGAATAAGCTGACTTATTTCACTTTCGATCTTATGGATATTGATGAAAGATTATTAACAGGGGATTTTGATGGCGATGGGTATACTGACAGATTATTCTACAAATTAAATGCATCAAATTATTTCATCGATAGGACAACCTCAATCGGATTGGGTTGGAATTCATTTACAACCTATGGAAATATCCCGGGTGGAACCAAATTCACTGAAAAGGTTGGAACAGCAGATTTTAACGGGAACGGGAAAGCTGATTTTTACATGATAACTACCGCAAACTATCTTCATGTTTATGAAGTGCAGAATAATCAACTTACTG
>JAGODU010000082.1 GCA_017998095.1 Prolixibacteraceae bacterium
CCCACAACCTGATAATATACACCGCTTACGCGTAAGTATTTACCAATTGGCTCTTCATCTTTTTCAAACATTTGTTCAAATACCTTTTCGCCGATTACACAGACTTTTCTTTTCTGAATAATGTCTATTTCATTCAACCATCGTCCTTTAAGTACATCGGCAGGATCTATACTGTTCCATTGCGGATAATCTCCCTTGATATTGAAGGAGCCTGTGTTTTCTCCCCTGACAGTGTTGTTGCCTGAAAGCCAGTGCCCAAAAAGACGGGGCGATACGATATCAGCTTCAGGTATATTGTTTTTTATATATTCTACATCTTCATTGTCAAAGTTCCAGAATCTTCCTCTCAGAAAACCCTTATATGGTTCCCCGGTTCTTTCTGTCCACATGAAAAATGAATTGGTGGCTACCTGCCCTACCCCATCAGTTATACCGTGCTGTAATCCGTTGCCTGCCCCGGCCATGACTATCAGCATGAAAATACCCCAGAATACTCCGAAGGCAGTCAGGAAACTACGAAGTTTATTTTTCTTCAGGGCACTTATTATTTCGTTCCAACGATCTAAATCAAACATAGCATTTACTTTAAAAATTATTCATCATGTAACGCTACAATCGGCTTAATAGAAGCGGCCCTTTTAGCGGGAAAATAACCTGCCATGGTTCCGGCAGCAACAAGCAGAAGCATAGAACTGACAGCAATCTTCAAGTCAACAGTGGGATTAAGGAACATTGTTATTTGTCCCTGATCGTTATTATTCTGGACAGCAGTTTGAGCTGCCTGTTGTACCATCACAAAATTTATCCCTTCCATTATGCTGATTCCAAGAAACATCCCTATATATCCGGCAAGAGCAGTAATCATTACCGATTCAAGAAGAATAAGTCCAATAATTGATGAAGGAGTAGCACCAAGAGCTTTTCTAATTCCTATCTCCTTTGTTCTTTCTTTAACAACAATGAGCATTATATTGCTAACTCCAACAATTCCAGCAATTAATGTGCCTATACCAATAAGCCAGACAAACATTTTAATTGCCTTGAAAATGTTCATTGTTTCAATATAATCTTCCAGAGAGTTGTATAATCCAATAGCTTTCTCGTCTTTTGGATTATATTTATGTCTCTTTGCCAGAAGATCTTTTATATTCTGTTCTATTTGCTGGCTTTCCTTTTTTGAAACATCAGTTGTTGTAAGAGCAATATTATGGATATTTTTACCTGCATTAAACAATCTCTGAGCAGTTGAAATTGGTATTAAACCTTGCCGCGTGCCTTCTCTGGCATCTTTTTCATCATAAACACCAATAACTTTAAAAGGAATATCACCAACTTTAATAAATTGGCCTAACGGATCCATCCCCTTGAATAAGGCTTTCCTGATATCTTCACCAATTACAATTACTTTACGGTCGTTTTCCATATCTATTTCATTAAGGAAACGCCCTTGTTTTATGATGAAATTCTCAATATACATATAGTCCGGATGACAAGACTGTGTCTGAAAGGAACCGTATTCATTATTATAAGAATAAACCCTGTCACCAATCCAGTAACGGGCTGAAATCTTATCAATATTATCTAATTTCTTAATTTCATCGAGGTCGTCCATTGTGAATTGAATCCTTCTGCCTGATTTATAACCTGCATAAGGTTCGCCGGTTTCCCTGCTCCAAATCCACATTGCATTTCTGGCACTCCCCTCAAAATTGGAACCAACGCCATTGCTTAATCCGTTCCCTGAACCCAGAAGTATCATTAGCATGAAAATACCCCAGGCTACCGAGAATCCGGTTAATATTGTACGAAGCTTATTCTTGCGTATCGTACTGAATATTTCCTGCCATTTATCAAGATCAAACATAGCCTACAGTATTGCAACGTCCTTTGCGTAATTTTTCTTAAACGAAGCCAGGTCTCCGTTAACTATCATGTCACCAATGACCCCATCACTAAGCTTAACGATTTTATCAGTCATTGCAGCAATATCGTGCTCGTGAGTAACAATGATGATTGTAATACCATCTTTGTTGATACCTTTCAAAATTTCCATTACCTCGTATGAAGTATGAGTATCGAGGGCTCCGGTTGGTTCATCTGCAAGAATAACCTTTGGATTTGATATCAGGGCACGTGCAATCGCAACTCGCTGTTTTTGTCCTCCTGACAATTCATTTGGTAAATGTTCTGCCCAATCCAAAAGTCCGAATTTGTCAAGATATTCCAATGCAATTTTATTTCTTTTCTTTCGGGGAACTCCCTGATAATACAATGGCAAAGCAACATTTTCCATTGCATTTTTAAAGGATATCAGATTGAATGATTGAAATATAAAACCGAGTGTTTCATTTCGGTATTTAGCTGCGTGTTTTTCGCTCATATTTCTTATGAGCTTTCCATCAAGTTCATAAGCTCCTGCATCATAATTATCAAGAATTCCAAGAATATTAAGCAGAGTTGATTTGCCGGAACCTGAAGATCCCATAATAGAAACAAATTCTCCTCTTTTAATATCCAGTGAAATTCCTTTTAAAACATGAAGACTGTTTGAACCAGTGTAATAAGATTTGTGTAGATCTTTAATTGTTATCATGGCTATTTAAAATTGTCTGATTTTGAATAACTCATCAAAAGTCTGTCATTTACCCGAAATAAATTTATTTATTATAGACGAACAGATGAATTTTGTCGGTTATTATCTTTTTTTACTGATTAGTATCGATTACTTAATTTTGTTACATTTTTTAAACCCTTTTTTTGACGTAAATGGTTAATTATTTGTTACACTTTGAAAAAAATATTAAATATCGTTTTTTAACAAAACTTTAACTGTCGCCATATTGTTTGTATTTGCAAAAACATACAATTTTGTCTTATTATAAAAAGCACTATAATTGAAACCAGTTTTAAGAAATAAAATCTCTTTTTTTCTTTTATTGTTGATTTTGTTTTCAACAATAGGATTTAGTGTAGTTAACACTTTCTGTGCTGATTGTAATCATGAACATGCAAAAATTTCCCTTATTTCTTCTGAAGATGATTATTCATGTAATTGTTGTTCTGATGCTGAAACAGAAGGACACTTTTGTCAGGCATCTGACATAAATGGTTGCAAACTTCATCATTCAGAGAAACTTTGGGTTCAATTGAAATACGACTCTTTAGAAGTAAAAGAAAGCTTAAAGATTCTTTATTTCCCTATTACCGAAATCATTAACGTTACAGCCTTTAAAATTATTGAGGCAGATATAATAAAAATATTCACCTCTGTAACTCCTGTTATAATTCAAACGGGCAAAACAATCCTTAATAAAATCTGCATTCTCAGAAATTGAATATCAGACTTTGAGTTAATTAATCAAAAGTCTTATTTTCAATTCTATACATATGAATAAATTCATTTATTTATTATTAATATTTTTAATGATTTCATACACTCTTTATTCTGCAGGACCATCATTATCGGGTTTTGTAAAGGAAAAAGAGAATTCAGAACTTCCAATAGTCGGAGCCAATGTTTATTGGCTTGGAACTTCTACCGGGACTACAACGGATATTAATGGTTTCTTTAAAATAGATTTTAATGAATCATTAAGTAAAAATCTGGTAGTATCATTTGTGGGTTATAACACTGATACATTAACGATTAAAAATAAATACGGAGAATTACTGGTTTTATTGGAGAAAAATCTGGAACTTGGAGAAGTAACCGTTTCTCAGCGTCAGCCCGGAACTCATTTATCCAAGCTTAATCCTATCCATACACAAAAAATTACATCATCTGAGTTAAAGAAAGCTGCATGTTGTAATTTATCTGAAAGCTTTGAGACTAATGCTTCCGTTGACGTAGCTTATACTGATGCAGTAACCGGTGCTCAACAAATAAAGATGTTGGGATTATCGGGCATATATGTACAAACTATCTCAGAGAACATTCCTATGATGAGAGGATTAGCTGCACCTTATGGATTGGGATATACACCCGGATCGTGGATGGAGTCGATACAAATATCGAAAGGTACTTCATCTGTAATAAACGGTTACGAAGCCATTTCCGGCCAGATAAACGTTGAATACAAAAAACCGGAAGGCAATGAGCTGCTGCACATTAATGCTTATGGAAACAATACTTTAAAGGCTGAAGCAAACCTAAACGCCTCGATACAGCTTAATGACAAATTATCATCAATGGTTTTACTTCATGCAGAAAATTTCTCCTCTGATATCGATGAAGATGCTGATGGCTTTATAGATATTCCTCATGTAAGGCAAATCAACTTTATAAACAGATGGAATCTTAAAAGCAATAATGGCGGACACAAACAAATTGGAATAAAAATTCTTAGTGAAAATCGTAAATCCGGACAAAGCGGTGCTTTTGATAATCCTTCAGCCAATCTATACGGAATAAATATAAACACTAACAGATACGAACTCTTTGCAAAAAACGGCTTTATCTTTGACAAATCTGGCAGCAGCTTAGGGATACAGCTTTCTGGAAGCTACCATAACCAGGATGCCTTGTATGGCAACAAGGAATATTCCGGCACTCAGTACAATGCCTATCTTAATATCATTTATCAGGGACATCTTATAAACGATATGCACAATTACAGTGTAGGAACTTCATTTTCAGGAGATATTATAAACGAAATCCTTCAAAGTAAAAAGTTCACACACAGGGAATATGTGCCGGGAGTTTTTCTACAATACGACTTTAAGTACCACGATCGCTTCAATCTACTTGCCGGAATCAGGGCAGATTACAGCAGTGTTTACGGTCTTTTTTTAACTCCAAGATTTCATGCTAAATGGAGCCCGAATGATTGGATAACTATAAGAGGATCTGCTGGTAAAGGATACAGAACATCAGTGCCATTATCTGAAAACAGTTATCTTCTTGCAAGTTCAAGAGAAATTGAAATAGCTGACAACCTGAAACAAGAGGATGCTTTGAATTATGGAATCAGTTTAACAGGACATATTCCTGTTGGTCAAAAAAATATAGATATCACAGTCGACTATTTCAGAACTGATTTTCAAAATCAAATAATCAGGGATACTGATAAAGACCCTCACAAAGTAAGCTTTTACAATCTTGAAGGTAAATCTTTTTCCAATTCGTTTCAAACAGAATTATTTTGGGAAGTTTTCAGAGGATTTACAATCAATGCGGCATGGAGATTAAACGATGTAAAGCAAACAATCAATGGCATGCTGAGGGAAATACCATTAACCAGCAGATACAAAGGGTTGTTAAGTCTATCTTATGCTACCCGGTTAAACAAATGGCAGTTTGATGTAACAGGTCAGTTCAACGGAGGAGGAAGAATGCCTGATCCGGATGTAACAAATGTATTATGGGATAAAGAATTTAAGCCATATAATGTTTACAATGTTCAGATTACACGAAACTATAAAAAATGGAGCATTTATGCAGGAGCAGAAAACCTTTTGAATTTCAGCATTAATAATCCTATAATAAATTCAGAAAATCCTTGGAGTGAAAATTTTGACGGATCCATGATTTGGGGACCTGTTCACGGAAGAAAAATATATGCAGGTGTAAGATATACTTTAAAGAGCTATAAATAAAACAATTAACAATAAGCATTATGAAAAAAATAATCACAGTATTAACGATAGTACTTTTTGTGTTTACTTCAATATTCGTACAAGCAGCAAATAAAAAAGAAAAAACGGTAGTATTCAAAGTCGACATGGATTGCCATGGATGCAAGGTGAAAATAGAAGATAACATTTCATACGAAAAAGGAGTAACTGACCTTAAAGTGAATCTGGATGAAAAAATGGTTAAAATAACCTTCAGAGAGGATAAAACTTCCATTGAACAGATTGTTAAGGCTTTTGCAAAAATAGGATATAAGGCAGAACCTGCAGATTCAGTAAATGCAGTTTCATCTGCCACACCTAAACATGAAAAAAAATAAGGTTTTTTATTGCCGGATTAATTTCAATAAATATTAGTCATAACCGTACCAGATTCTTACCAGATTCTACCCAAATACCATAAGAGAAGTTAGCTTATGGTATTTGGGTAGAATCTGGTATTAATTTGGTATGAATCTGGTACGGTTATGGCAGCTATTTATCTGGTTCAATTTTAAGTGTTTTTTAACCCTCATATAAGAATTTTTATTTAACTAAAATCAATCGTAAAAAAGATAATTTTTATAAAATTTCAGATTAGTTGTACAACACTTGATTGTTATTAAAATATTATTATTTTTGGAGTTCTCATTAAAAAATGACGAATAAAAACAACTATTTAAATACAACTTATGAAAACTTATAAAACAGAACAAATTCGCAATATTGCGTTGATTGGTAATGCGGGCGCCGGGAAAACCACCCTCGCAGAAGCAATGCTCTTCGAGGGTGGTATTCTGAACCGTAGAGGCGATGTTAACTCTAAAAACACAGCTTCAGACTATACCCCAATCGAGCAGGAATATGGAAATTCAATATTTGCAGCCCTCCTTTACACTGAATTCAACGATAAAAAAATAAACATTTTAGACACACCGGGAATGAAAGCATTTGCCGGAGCAGTAACATCTTCTCTCAATGTAGTTGAAACTGCAGTTTGTGTTATAAATGCGTCTGATGGTATTGGTGCCGGAACTGAAGGAGCAATGCGTATTGCACATTCTTTAAAAAAACCGGTAATAATGCTGGCCAACGGTCTCGACCATGAAAATGTTAATTTTGATCATTTACTTGAAAATACTATCAATAAATACGGCCATAGTGTAACTCTGATTCAGTATCCTGTTAATGCTGGTCCCGGGTTCAATCAAATAATTGACGTATTAAAAATGAAAATGTATCAGTACGGACCTGACGGCGGAGAGCCACAAGTACTGGATATTCCTGCTTCAGAAAAAGAAAAAGCAGATAAACTGCATAATGAACTAATAGAAAAAGCTGCAGAGAATGATGAAGCATTAATGGAGCTCTATTTTGAAAAAGGTTCACTTTCAGAAGATGAAATGCGTCAGGGCATAAAATTAGGGATGAAAGCTTGCACATTTTTCCCATTTTTATGTACTTCAGCAAAGAAAAATATGGGAGTACGCCGTTTCATGGAATTTGTTGTCAACAATGTTCCTTCTCCGGCAGAAGTAGAACCACGAGCTGATATAAGTGGCAAAGCAGTTAAAGCTGTTTCTTCAGGCCCTGCTTCATTGTTTGTATTCAAAACAAGTATTGAGTCACATATCGGTGAAGTTACATTCTTTAAAGTAATTTCAGGAACCATTATTGAAGGTATCGACCTTATAAATACCACAAAACAGGGTAAAGAACGCATGTCGCAGATTTTCGCTGTAGCAGGAAAAAACAGAAATAAAGTTACTGAATTGGTAGCCGGCGACATGGGAGCAACTGTAAAACTGAAAGAAACAAAAGTAAACCATACTTTAAGTGTAAAAGAAGCAGACTACAACTTTGAACCTATTGTTTTCCCAACTCCTCTTATTACTACAGCAATCAAGGCTGAGAGTGAATCTGACGATGAAAAGGTAGGTGAAGTTTTGCACAGAATGCGTGATGAAGACCCTTCATTCAAAGTATATCATTCAAAAGAGTTGAAGCAGCTAATAATTGATGCTCAGAATGAATACCATTTAAATGTTATTAAGTGGTTCTTTGACAAGGAATATAAAATCAACACGAACTTTATAACTCCAAAAATTCCTTATCGTGAAACAATTACTAAAGCTGCACAAGCTGATTACCGCCACAAGAAACAATCGGGAGGTGCCGGACAGTTTGGTGAAGTTCACATGATAATTGAACCTTGGGAAGAAGGGATGGCAGATCCTAAAGTATTCAAAATTGACGGTAAAGAAATGATTATAACCCTTAGGGGAAAAGAAGAATATCCACTTACATGGGGAGGAAAATTAATTTTCTGCAACTGTATTGTAGGAGGTGCCATTGACGCACGTTTTCTCCCGGCAATCGTGAAAGGAATTATGGAAAAAATGGAAAACGGTCCATTAACCGGTTCTTACGCTCGTGATATCAGGGTTTGTGTTTACGATGGTAAAATGCACCCTGTTGATTCAAATGAAATATCATTCAAGCTTGCCGGGCGTAATGCTTTCAGTATGGCATTCAAAAAAGCTGGTCCAAAGATTCTTGAACCTGTTTACAATCTGGAAGTTTTCGTACCAAGCGAAAGGATGGGTGATGTTATGAGTGACCTTCAGGGTCGTCGTGCAATCATCATGGGAATGGGAAGTGAAAAAGGATATGAAAAAATATCGGCCAAAGTACCTTTGAAAGAGATGGATAAATATTCAACATCTCTCAGTTCTCTGACTGGTGGTCGCGGATGGTTCTCTCTTGAATATGATGCTTATGAAAAAGTACCAGCCGATGTTCAGGAAGAATTATTGAAAGCTTATGAAGCTGAACAAAAAGAAGAATAAACCAATCATTTTTATATTACAACTAAACCAAATGAAAATACCCGGAAAGATTTTTCCGGGTATTTCTTTGAAAAATGGAATCCAATCATCTAAAAAAACTTATCATCAGTCAATTATCCCTTAAAAAATTCTAAATCTTAAGGATATTTTTATATTTTAGCTATGTAATTCATTTACTATCCTGAGTTCAACGATATAAGTTTTTATTATTCGGGATTAAACTATGGCTAAAAAGAGTTGCGGTATTTCTGATTAGCCGGGAAAAAGAGAATTAATGAAATTGTGCGGGAGTGTCTTCATGTGTAGAATTTACAGCCTGATTGTATTTATCAATTTGCTGTTAATAGGTGGTTTTGCAAATGCGCAAAATGTGCCTCCTGTATTATCATTAGGAATTTCCAATCAACATGCAGAAACAGACAGTATTTTCTCTTTCACTATTCCCAATGAAGCTTTCCGTGACAGGAACAATGATATTTTAACCTATACTGCCGAGGCAGTGCCTGTTTCAGCATGGCCATCGTGGCTTGCTTTTAATCCTGTTACCAGAAATTTTTCAGGTACTCCTGTTTCACCTTCAACAGTAACAATAAAAGTAAGGGCAACTGATCCCGGAGGGTTGTTTGCTGAAAAAACATTCAGAATAATAGTTCACCCTCATGGAAGTACATACGCTGCATTTACAATGAACACTCAGATTGGATGTAATTCCAGATATGTACAGTTTGAAAATAAATCCAGCAAAGCAACTTCTTTTAGATGGAACTTTGGCAACGGGAATATTTCAACATTGCCAACACCTATTGCCAACTACACAAAACCGGGAACTTATACAGTTACCTTGCAGATTAACAATAACCCTGAACTTGTATACTCTGATATAATTCAAATATTTCCTGTTCCTTCCCCTACAATTGACCAAAGCATTTTGGGTGGTTGCGAGCCTTTTACGGCATCATTGACTTCCATTGGAGTTCCTGAACAAGTGGGGGCTTTTGAAGAACTTGGACAACAGGTTGGTGCAATTACAGGAGGTACTGAGAAATATTATTATTGGTATTCTGAAAGTTTTCCAAATCAACCAGAGAGATTCTCGCTTACAAAAAATATTGAAATTGGTTCACTTGAATACGGAAGTTATACGGTAGCCCTTGAAGTTACAGATGAAAATGGGTGCAGTAGAGTCAGAAACTTTAATGATCTATTTCAAGTTCATGATAAACCTCTGGCATCATTTTCATTTATAAAAAGTGATCCTTGCCGGCCATCGAATACAACTTTCACCAGAGAATCGACAATTGAAGGAAGTCAAATAACAGGGCATGAATGGAAAGTAAACGGAGTTACAAGAGGAAACGGTGATTCGTTTGAATATGTGTTTACGGCAGGACAACATATTGTTACTCTCACAGAAACATCTGAAAACGGATGTATTTCTGCTCCATTCAAAGACACTGTAGTGTTTAATTCAAACAACAACATTGATTTCACTTTTACCCCTTCTAAGACTTGTTATAATAGTCCTACTCAATTTAATTCTGAATCAGTCTCAGCTGGTAATATATTATCGTATTCGTGGGATTTCGATGGTAACGGAAGCTCAGACACTAAAGAAGAAGATCCTTCATTTACTTTAAATAAATCAGGCAATGTACCTGTAACCCTTACTGCGTCATTCAACGATGGTTGCATTAAAAATATAACTAAAAATGTGCCTATAGATGAAGTCCTTGCAGATTTTCAATATGTATATCATGGAGGCTGTGACAATTATATGACCGTTGATTTTGTTGATATTTCAACAACGACGCTTGGTTCATCAATATCAGGAAGAAAATGGTATTACAGGCAATCAGGTGCTCCGGTATGGTCGATGTTTTCCATTTTACCAAATCCAATTCTCCCGATAATTCCATCGGGTATTTATGATATAAGGATTATTGCAAGCAGTGCAACAGGTTGTGTTGATACACTTGACAGAACCATACCTCTTGTAAGCAGTAGAGCAGACATGCAAATATCAGGAGCAGTAAACGGATGTTTTCCATCAGGTGAGACATTTTTTAATGCAGTTTTCAACTCTGAATATGATACACCTGTAAGCTACAACTGGCAATTTGGTGATGGAGAAACAGGTACGGGAGCTTCGGTTAGCCACACATACAGCAATCCCGGCAATTATAATGTAAGATTGGTCATTCAAACAGAAGATGGCTGTACATATACCCTGAATAGAAATAATGCAGTTCAGTTTGCTAATCAACCCGAAATAACAAATGTAATACTTCACCAAAGTAATAATTGCATAAATACACCAGTAACCTTAGAGATTGATTATCCGGATGGAACAGACTCATTAAGAATTTATTTACCGGGAGATAGCATTGTTTATATTAAAAACCTTGGTACTCCTAACCATAATTTCTCATATTTGTTTAAAGACATTGGAAATTTCAGCATAGGAGTTGAAGCTATTGATAATAACTGTCACTCTGCGATTTTCAATGTAAACGATATTCAGATTGATGGCCCGAAGGCATTGTTCAGACCACAGGAAACAGCATTTTGCAGCAATCCTCCATATAATGCCCACTTCTTTAACCTGACAAGCAATAATACTACACCCATCAATTACACCTGGAATTTTGGTGATGGGACTTCAACCGGTGGGGTTGAAAATCCAACTCACAACTATACAACAACTGGTGATTTTACTGTAGTTCTTACAGCATTGGATCCAAATTCAGGTTGTACAAGCACATTTAGCCAAAATGTTTCAATATTTTCTTTCGATAATACTCCCGGCATTATAGAAGCTGACAAAAAATCAGGATGTACACCACTAACAGTTAATTTTAATCAAAACATACTTGAAAGGTTATCTGACAACTATATTGTTTCCTCTTATGAATGGGATTTCAACAATGACGGCACAACTGACAGCACAACAACATCTGAATCACTGCAATATACATACACAACTCCCGGCTTGTATTCAGTAGGATTAAAGGTAAACAGCGAAAGTGGGTGTACATATTCGTTTACTGAGAATAACTTAATCAGGGCAAATGGACCGATTGTTCAATTTTCTCATTCTCCTTCAACTGTATGTTCAGGGACTGAAGTTACATTTACAAACAATTCAACTAAACCTGCTGGTGATACAGGAATTGCTGAAAGTTTTACATGGAATTTCGGAGACGGGACAACGGCAGGCACATCAAACACAACACATGCTTACAGTAAAGATACTATCTTCACGGTTTCCCTTACAATAAGAGATTCAAATGGCTGTACACAAACACTTGAAAAGAAGGATCTGATAAATATCCAACCTTTTAACGCTTCATTTACTATTGACAGAAATATTGCATGTGACGGTTCAGAAATAAAATTTATAAACACTTCAGAAGGCAATAATCTTACATACGAATGGGATTTTAATAGTGATGGAACGACAGATCTAACTTCAAGTCAGGACACTATAATTTACATTTACAATCAATACGGTGATTTTAATCCTACATTAACTGCAATTACTAATTCCGGATGCAGAAAAACTTCATCACACGGACTACACATTGTAAATTCTGCAATAGATTTTACAGCTGCAGCAACAATCATCGGGTGTGCACCTTCGAGCGCAGTATTTTCATCAATAGCAAATGCAGAAGATGTAATTAGCTATTCATGGAGTTTTGGTGATGGCATTTCATCAAATGAAAGATCTCCTGTTCACCGATATTATACACCGGGATATTATGATGTCGAGTTAAGTGTTGAATTTAAAGGAGGATGTTCAAGAACAATAGTAAAAAAAGATTTCATATTTGTAAGAGGAGCTTACGGAGTTTTGAATTACGATGCAACGCCTTCTTGCTCACCAAATGAAGTAGAGTTCGTATTATCGGACATGAGAAGTGTTGATTACCTGCAATGGGACTTTGGGGATGGACATGGGGAATCGTATAGTGTAAGCGGAAATCCTGAATCGGATACCATCAGATATTCATATTTGCAATCAGGATTTACAAAACCGAGCGTAGTATTATCGAGCAATGATTGTCCCGGAAGCTATACATACGAAAAGAATGTTACAGGAAGTGAACCACTTGAAATATACACAAGTATGCCCCCAAAGGCAGAAATATGGATGGATAGAAATATAATATGCGAAGGAGTAGGTTTGCAATTCAGGGATTCAAGTGATGTAAGGGATACATTATTCCCGGCATCTGAATGGAGATGGATTTTTGCTTCAACACATGGGATAAGTGACGAATCAAATGAACAAAACCCTGTTTATGCATATGGTTTCCCGGGATATTTTACTCCTAAGCTTATCGTTTCAAATGAATTAGGATGTAGTGATTCAACAACTTCATTAGTAGAAATTAAAAGTAGTGTAAATATAACTTCTGACTTTACAGCATCTGATTTAAGGGTTTGTCCTGATCAGGAAATAATACTTTCCGGAGATGCTTCATCAACAAACGGACCAATAATAAGATACCAATGGGATTTTGGAGATGGAAGTACATCATCGGAAGAAAACACCACACATTCATATGGATATGCAATGAAAGGTAAATCAATAGATATCATTTTTGTTGCAACAGATGAAGTTTTATGTTCAGATTCTACAACTCGCACAGTAGATATCAACAATCTTCAGGCCGCTCTCGGTTACAGTCCGCAACCTGTATACCGGGGCGGGCTTGTTGATTTTGAAGATCAATCTGTGTCTGATTATGATATTATTAATTCATGGAACTGGAGCTTTGAAAACGGATTACCTTCAGTTTCAACAAATAATAATCCGCAAAATATATCTTACAATCAAATACTTAATGACAATCAGGTAAGATTGATTGTGAAAAATTCAAACGGGTGTTCTGATACAGCAACAATATTTCTTGACGTATTGAATAATCCTCCTGTGCTTACTTCATTTCCAATAAGCATATTAAGAAATACCATTTACACTTTTAATCCTAATGATTTCATAACAAGATTTGATGCTGCTGATCCAGGGCAAATATTGGAATATATCAGGATTTCGTCATTACCTACAATAGGAGGACTTACTTTTAACGGTGCAGCAGTAAATGTTGGACAATTAATAAGCACATCTAACATTAGTAGTTTGAAATATACTTCTACAAGTGTTGGGGTAGGAAGCTTTGAATGGAACGGATGGGATGGAATGGGGTATTCAAACGATAATGCATTAGTTCAAATTGAAATATTAAAAGAGCCTGATCCTCCCATACTTAATGATTTGGTTTTTAATGTTACCGAAGATTACACACTGACATTTGAACTTGACACATTCAGGAGCAGGGAGTATTTCGATAATAGTACATTCCCCGGGTTTAATCTTGAAACATTAATTATTAAAAGTATCCCTTTACCTCAACAAGGAATACTAATATATAATGGAATCCCGGTTACTCCGGGACAGGAATTTACTTCCTCACAAATATCCGGAGGTAGTTTCACAATAGACCCGGTAAATGGTTATGAAGGTTCAATAACATTCAGATGGAATGGATTTGACGGTTTAAAATGGGGTACTTCAGATGCAAATGTTATAGTAAATTATATAAATGCCTCTCCGGTATTAACTGATATAATAATTGAAAATCTGGCTGAAGATTCGGTAATTAATTTATCGAAAGGAGACTTTATTTCAAGATACTATGATCCTGATATTAATGATTCTCCTGAAAAGTTCTTCTTAGATATTCCTTCTTACACTAAAGGAACATTCAGAATAAACGGAGTAGTTGTACCTACCGGCTTATATTCAATATCGTTCAGTACATTTACAACTTTAAGATACACTCCTGAAAATGGAGGGAATGATATTGTAGATGTCAGATGGGGAGCATTTGACGGGCAAGACACAACGTTTGCAGTTTTCAGACTAACATATATCAATACTCCTCCAGTTTGTCATGATTTTAGCTTTACCGGAAATGAAGATGAAGTATTAAAGTTTACATATTCTGCCTTTTCAGAAAAGTATCCAAACGGACCTTTTGAAGAACCTGATAAATATGACATACTTGATTCTATAAAAATTTTATCGCTTCCAAACCATGGTCGTCTTACATATCTTTCAATGCCATTTACCGTTCCTTATTCAAGAGGAAAGAATTTCATTTCAAATTTGAGATATACACCCAATGAAAACTGGAGTGGAAGGGACTCTTTCACATACAGCGGGTTTGACGGAACTGAATGGTCACAAAACTCTTCATGGGTAATACTGCAGATCAATCCTGTTAACGACCCTCCTTTTCCTGAGTCTGATTATTATGTAATAAATGAAGATCGTCCTTTGATAGACGTCAATGTAAAAGACAACGATATAGATATTGATGACGATCATTCCATTCTTACTGTAATAATTAAAAATGGTGGCACTGCCGAAAAGAACGGAATAATTTCCCTGAATCAAAATGGTCTCTTAACATACAGACCAACACAGAATGTAAACGGAGGATTATGGTTCACTTACGAAATATGTGACGATGATCCGGAATGCTCAGTAGATTCAGTGATAATTGACATATTGCCGATGAATGACCCCCCATCTGCAATAGATGACAGTATAAAAATAACAGAAGCTACAGTTCTTTACGAATCTGACATAAGCACAAACCTGCTGGTCAATGATTATGATATAGACAACAACCAGTTCAGATTGTTATTGGCAGGAGGCAAAGAGCCGGGATTAGAAATGATTGGTCAATATGGGAAAATGATAATAAATCAGGATGGCAGTTTTACATACATACCTGAGGCTGACTCCGTAATAAAGCTTGATCAAAGTGATACAGGAAGAGATGTGTTCAATTATACCATTACTGATGATAGCCTATCAACATCAACAGCCAATGTAACCATACTAATCGTTGGAAGCAACAACCCTCCTAAAGTTACTACAGATACAATAATAATAAATGAAGGTGTTGCATCTGTTCTGTATCCTTCAATTATTAAAAATGACTTTGACCCTGAAGGCAAAGCATTACAACTAGTTAAAGTTAATAATTCAACAGATAAGGAACTGACAGATATCTGGGGGAAAATTTATTGGACAGAGACTGGAAGTATAATTTATGAACAAAATAATAACTCAACTGATTATCTGAAAGAAAACGAAATTCTTGATCTGGAATATCAGTATTCAATAAGTGACGGACAGGTAGTAAATAATTCAGGAAAATTCATAATAAGAGTTATCGGGGTTAATGACCCTCCTGTTGCAGTCACTGACAATCTGATATATGAAGAAGATTGGGATTCAGTTGAAGTTAAAAATACAGATTTCGCATGGCTGTTAAGAAATGATTATGACCCTGATGATTATGTCAATAGTTTAACAATTAAAGAAATTAACGGTAACAGCTATACATGGCTTCCATCTGTTGGAACTGTGGGTATATTAAAATGGAATCCGGATGGTACGTTCAAATATATCCCGAAAAAAGATTCAATAATACAACTGAAAGAAAATGAAATAATTACTGATATATTCAGATATATAGTTACAGATCCTTTAGGCTTGACAGATACAGATAGTCTGATTATTACAATTATAGGAGCAAATGACAAACCTAATCCTGAAAACGATACATTACGAATATTTGAAGACACATTTATAAGGCACGTTCCTGCTGATTCCGGGTTACTAGTTAATGATTCAGATCCTGAACATCAAAAGATTATTGTTGAAATAAATGGATTATCAAGTGGAACAATTACAGGACTATATGGGGTATTATTATGGGATTCCACCGGCGGATATTCTTATTTATCTAATCCTGATTTGGTTAATCCTTTTTATAAAGATTCAATAAAAACAGATGTATTTTATTATACTATAAAAGACCCGGAGGGCTCTTATGAGACGGCAGCTTTATCTGTAATAATAACAGGGCAAAATGATGCTCCGTTTGCATTTGATAATTATGAATATGTAAATGAAAAAGACCCTCCTGTTAATCAATCGGATCCTGCGAAGGGCTTATTAAGTGGAGATTTTGATATTGATGAAGGGGATCAGATAAAAGTCATTTCAGTGAATGATTCTACAGAAAATAAAATTACCGGAATTTATGGAAACCTTGAATGGACAGAAGACGGAACTTATGTTTACACTATTAATCCTGAAACTGACACTTTATCGAGAAATGAAGAAGTAACAGATATCTTTAAATATACAATTTTTGACAATAATGACTCTACAGGATATGCAAGACTCATAATAAACATCACTGGTGAAAATGATAATCCAGTTGCAGTTAACGACACACTTGCTATTTCAGAAGATACACTTTCAGTCAGGTTAATCAATTTTAATGAAACACTTCTTTACAACGATACAGATAAAGATGGTGACTTTATTAAAATGATCAGCATGAATAATATTCCGGGAAGTCCATTAATTTCTAAATACTGCAAAATAGAATGGGATTCAACCGGAGCAATAACATACTTCAGAAATGAAGAATCGGATACCATTCCGCTTGGATATATTGTCCACGATTCAATTAGATATACAATACTAGATCAGTATTCATACGAAAGCAATGCCTGGTTGCATATATATATCAAGGGAGAAAACGATAATCCTGTAGCTATAAAAGACAAATACGAAATACTTGAAACAGAAGATAGCCTGACGATTGATTCAGAATCCGGTATTTTATCCAATGATTACGATGTAGATTCGGGTGATACAATTATGGTATCTCAAATAAAAGACAAAACAGGAAAATTGATATTTGGTGTATATGGTGATCTAAACTGGAACAGTGATGGTTCTTTCTTATATCTCAATAAAGCAGAAGCAACTGACACATTAAAAGAAGGAGAAATAGTATTTGATTCTTTCCCATATACTTTATCTGACAATAATTATGCGACTGACATTGATACACTTGAAATAAAAATAACGGGAGTGAATGATATTCCAGTCGCTGTTGATGACTTAATAAATATAAGTGAAGATACTTTATCAGTAACACTTTTGCCGGGAGAAAATGGCTTGTTGGAAAATGACTTTGATGTTGATGGTGATAAGATAACTGTAATTTTTATTAATAATTCTCAGGAAAGAAAATTTGATTCAAAATATGGTTCAGTAATTTGGGCTGAAGACGGGTTATTCATATTTACACCTGACGACAGAGCCGTCGATTTACTAAAATATAATGAGCAGGTTTCTGACAGCATCTCTTATATAATTGCAGATTTATTGGGCAGGAAAGATACCGCAACTATAATAATAAACATCAGGGGAGAAAATGACAATCCAGTTTCTGTTGACGATTTTATACAAATCGATGAAGACACAGATTCTGTATCGATAAGCTTAATTGACACCGGCTCTTTATTAATCAATGACACTGATATCGACAAAGATTTACTTTCAGTGTTCAAGATAAATGATTCTCAGGAAAAGATTGCATTCAACATGTACGGCGAGTTAAATTGGGATTCAACCGGATCGTATAT
>JAGODU010000309.1 GCA_017998095.1 Prolixibacteraceae bacterium
GAAAGAAGCGATATGGTCACGAAAGTGCAAGGTTTGAATAGCGAAGAGAACACAGGAAAGTAGATTGACTGGAACAGCACTCATTTTGATCTCGCAAACTCTATTCGTGATCTGGCCAAGTGTTATTGTGATAAGGTGGACACTTTACGAAAATCGAACAAGGAATTTGATAAGTTATTCAAAGAAGTGGAAACAAAGAAGGACGCTCTTGCGGGATACACCGGCTCGGTCAGTGAACAAAACTATATTGAAAAAGCCGAAGCATTCATTGCAGGTCAAAATGAATTTACCAATGCTGTAAATGAAATTGAAAAAGTCGAGAAATTCATACGAAACAACCTGCCCAAACTTCATCAGTGGATTGTTTTTTGCAAAGGTGTCAATGACGAACTGATAAAAGCCGCAACTGAAGATGCTGCAATTAATAAATTATATGCCGAATTCAACAGCTATCTGGCAAAGGACGTAGTCAAAGAATTTTCCTGCCTGCAACAGGCGGCACAGAAAATAAAAGATGAGTATTTTAAGCTGATGCAGAAGGCCGCTGAAAACATGACGGCAAAATATCAGCAACTTAAAAAAGATACGGAAGCACTGATTAAAGAAATACAAGCTTTGCCTCCAGGCTTAAACAGCGCGGCAGAGCAAAAAGCGGCATCAATTTTAAGTTACGCAAAACAGCGGATACAGACCAAAGTCGAAATAGACTTTGACGTCAAAGAAAAACTTTCACATTTCACCTATTCAGAAATGCTTTCATTTATAGATTTATACAATGCTAAAAAGGTCGAACTTGAGATCATCAAGGCAGGACTGTCCAAAGAAGCGCCGCCTGCAGCTAAACCAGGCAAGACTGAGCAACCACCTAAATGTAAAGTATATCATTCAAAATTTCCCGGTGCTCAATTAAAGATTTCCGAATACAGACCATGGCTGCATCAGGAATTGCAGAAACTGGCCGGCGCTGATGACAATGACGTCATTGAAATAGACAATGGAGCCAAGAAAAAAGAGTAAACATGAAACTATCCGAGCATACAGAAAAAATACGACAGTTGATTGACAAGGCTTTTCGCAATCGCCTCGGGAGAATGGGTATTTCTTCTGCGGGATTACAGACCATTGATAGTATTCCTGAAGAATATCTGGCAGACAGAACACGTATCGAGAATATCCACAAAATCCTTATTAACGAAACAGGAACCTCCGAGAGTGCATATGAAAAGCTGGTGGAAGAATTTACATTTACGCTCTTTAACCGGATAGCTGCGCTGAAAGTCATGGAAGCCCACACGCTTCACCCTGAAATAATAACGCGCAGGACACAACACGGTAACCGTTCCTTTGCCCATTTTTTATGGCTTGAGCAAAATCCTCAAGGACGAGATCTGGAACAGGAAGGACTTGTAGAGTTCCTCGAAAATCAGCTTTCCGACCTTGCCAGCGACATTCCTTTGTTTAGTATTGAACATCCTTATCATTTATTGCCGACCGCAATTGAACTGAACGCAATTATCAATGCCTTTAATCAGGTGGAAAATGATGCTCAGGTTGATGATGATATCTGGAAGAGCGATGACGTGCTCGGCTGGCTGTATGAAAGCTACAACAACGCTAAAAAAGCGGCACATAAAGAAAGCGGTGGCAAAACCGAATATGATAAAGTCAGCATTCAGAGCCAGGTATATACCCCGCACTGGGTGGTCAAGTTCCTTGTTGACAACAGTCTCGGCAAACTCTACCTGGAGATGTTCCCGGATTCAGCCATCAAAGAAAAATACAAAATTGCCAACGCCCCACAAAAGCAGACGAGAGAGCGAAAACCTATAACTGAAATACGTCTGATGGACCCCGCTACCGGATCAGGAAATTACCTTTTTTACGGATTTGATCTTTTTTATGACCTTTACCTGGATCAGATAGATAATTACGGCGCCCAGTATGATGAAAATGAGATACCGGAGCTAATCATCAGGCATAACCTGCACGGCATTGATCTGGATGACAGGGCAATACAACTGGCGCAACTCGGACTTTATATAAAAGCAAAACGAAAAAACCGAAATGCCAAAATAAAACAATTTAACATTGTCAGTTCCGATTTCTTTCTACCCGATTACAATGAGGTGAAACACCTTTTTCAGGAAGAAGATAAAAAACTGGATGCCGAACTTGAAAAAATAGTTACAGACCTCTGGAAGGATTTGCAGCAGGCCTATAAGTTCGGATCGTTGATACGCTTGGAAGAAAAGTTTAACACACAGGTAAAAAGGCTGGAGGAAAGGTATTCCAAGGATCAACTGGATTTTCTCAAAGACGAGGAAACTGAAAAATACAGGAATTTCAGGCAATCATTCTTCGGATCTCTGAAAAAAGCGATTGCCCAAAACACTGCCAAACAGGGTGTTAATTTTCTTAATACCAAAGCCCATGATGCCATTACCTTTTTGCAGTTGTTAACACAAAAATACGATGTAGCAGTTGCCAATCCTCCTTATACCGATAGCGGTGACTTCGGACCTGAATTAAAAAAGTTTGTGCAAGCTAACTACAAACAACCATACAAGTTTAATTCAAATCTTTATGCAGTATTTATAAAGAGATGTTTTGAGTTGATTGATGAAAAGGGGAAAATGGCTCTCATACATCCATTAACCTTTATGTACATCAAGACTTTTGAAGATGTTCGGAAGTTTATTTTGGATAAAATACATATCAGCATCTTTGTAGATTATGGTCTGAGTAATCTTTTTGGAGCCGTAATGGTCGACCCTGCATTTTATGTTCTTGAAAAGGAAAAATCAGCCCAAGCGAGTTCATTATTTATCTCATTAGATCAATATACAAGAACACCAAATGAAAAATTCAAAAAAGATTTTTGTTTAGCGGCTTTAGATGATTATGTATCCAATTGCTCCAACAAGCACAACATTACCATCTCCCAAGAAAAACTCAAAATCATTGAAGGCGCGCCTTTTATCTATTGGATCAGCGATGGGTTTAGAGAAAAATTTAAGGGAGAAAGATTAGATAACAACATAAAAGTGTGCTCTGGTTTGTCTACTGCTAACAATGATAAATTTTTAAGATTTTGGTGGGAAGTTGGACTGGATAATATTTCGAAAGATTATTCAATAGATAAAAAGAAGTGGGTACTTTATTGCAAAGGTGGACCATATAAAAAATGGGCAGGCAATCTATGGGTATGTGTAAATTATAGTGATAATGGAGATTTGCTAAGGAAAAATGGTGCTACGCTTCGAAATAAAGAATATTATTTTAAACAAGGAATAACTTGCTCCGGAAGATCTTCATCCAAAGGGGTATCTTATAGGTATTTTCCCAATAATCACATTTTTGATGTGGGCGCTACAGGTCTAATTCCAGAAAGAAATACTAATCTTTGGTATGGCTTAGGTTTTATGAATTCAAAATTAACAACTTATATCATTGACTGTTTTAATCCAACCGTGAATACGACAGAAGGTGATCTACAAAAAATACCTTATATTAAGCCTGACCAAAATACTTTAGGAGTTGTAGAAAAATTAGTAAAAGATAATTATAAAAAAATTCGTTTCATCGATGATTTCAGAGTAATTGAAACTAACTTTAATAAAAGTCCCCTGAGATATAAACAAAAGTTGTGTTTAGGAAGATAGGTGGTGTATCCACCGGTTGGTTGTTTCGCGACAGTCAGCCGGCCAAAAAATAAAAGGAAAGGATACACACACCATGAAGAAAGATAACGTAG
>JAGODU010000001.1 GCA_017998095.1 Prolixibacteraceae bacterium
AAATGGTTTCAGGGTAAAGAACTGGCATTTGCATTTGCTATTAATCTTGGAATTGCCCGTTTTGGTTCTGCAGCAGCATTTTTCCTTGGTCCTAAACTTGCAATTTCAAACTTCACCAGCCCTATATGGCTGGGAGCATTGCTTCTTACTGTAGGGTTGTTAGGTTTCCTGGTTTACCTGGCATTTGACGTAAAATTCGACCGACAGGTCAATTATGAACTAAAAACAGAACCTGATGAAGAATTTCATATTAAAGACCTGATAGGTATAATAACAAACAGATCATTTATTTTCATAACACTGCTATGTGTTACATTCTATGCATCGATATTTCCTTTCTTAAAATATGCACCTGATTTTATTCATTATAAATTTTCAGTTCCTGAAACAACAGCAGGATTTATAGCTTCCTGGTTACCATTGGGAACAGTGGTCTTTACTCCAATCTTTGGTGCTTTGGTTGATAAAAAAGGGAAAAGTGCAACATTAATGATCTATGGATCATTAATAATGGTTTTGGTATTTCTGGCTTTTGCCTTTACAAATATAAACCCGTATATACTTGTTTTCCTGCTTGGAATTTCCTTTTCACTTGTACCAGCAGCAATGTGGCCGGCAGTCACTAAGATTGTAAATATTAATAAAATTGGTACAGCTTACGGTGCAATGTTTTCGTTGCAAAACCTGGGGATGTTTGCAATTCCGATACTTGCAGGGGTAATTTTAGATACTACAAATAAAGATATTACTCCTGAAATGCTTGCCGAAGGAAGCTCTTTAAATTATGTGCCAACTCTTATCATGTTTGCCGGATTAGGCTTACTAGGACTCTTTTTTGCCATACTTTTAAAAAGGGATGATAAAAGATCAGGCATAGGGATGGAATTACCTTCTAATGCAAAATAAAGGGTATAAAAGTTATTCCCTTTTTGATTTTAGCAGATAGTCTATTAATAATACCGGTTCGCCGATATTTAATCTTCTTATATGTCTATCTGAAATATGTTTGTACTGTATTTCAAAATTCAGTATTAAACTCAACCTTATAAAATGAAAATCACTCTTATTGATGGATCACCTTCACTTTATTCCAATCAGGATTACACATTAGAACTAGCAACAAAGCTTATTGAAAAAGGGCATCAGGTATTTCTGATGAAAGCAAGTAAAATGAAGATAAACTTTTGTCAGGGATGCTGGAGCTGCTGGTGGAAAACACCGGGAGTATGCCCCCAAAAAGATGATATGGAAGAAATATACAGAAGTTATCTTCAATCAGATATGGTAATCCATTTTTCCCCGATAACTGCAGGATTTATCAGTTCTTCATTAAAAACAATAAATGACAGAAGTGTTCCTCTTGTTTTACCTTATGTTACTATTGTAGAAGGTGAATGTCATCACAAGAGCCGATATGAAAGGTATCCTTCCTTTGGATTGATATTAGATCCCCTGGATTCTGATAAAGAAGATTTGGATATTACTAAAAAGATATACGAAAGATTAACCCTGAATTTGAAATCAGAACTTAAAATATTTGAAACTATTAACAGACCAATGGAGGAAATAGCAAATGAAATTAGCAATATTTAACGGTTCACCCCGTCAGAAAAAGAGTAATTCAACAATATTAATTCAAAAATTTATAGAAGGATATAATGATCACATTACTGATAACATTGATATTCATTATCTGGCGAATATTTCAAAAATGTCTGAAAATGTTGAAGCATTCAGAGAAGCCGATAGTGTAATAATTATTTTCCCCCTGTATACTGATGCCATGCCCGGTCAGGTAAAGCTTTTCTTTGAAAACATTGTAAATATTGATTCAAAAGGAAAGAAAGTAGGTTTTATAGTTCAATCAGGCTTTCCTGAAGCCCATCATTCCTCTTTTGTTGAAAGATATTTAATCAAGCTTTCTGAAAGAATGGGATGGAACCATTTGGGTGTTGTTATTAAGGGAGGAGTAGAAGGAATGCAGATTATGCCTCCATCATGGACAAAAAAGCTATTTGGCGACTTTCGTGAATTAGGAAGATATTTTGCCAGTACGGGCAAATTCAAAGCAGAAATAGTTAAAAAATTAAGGACACCCTATAGACTCAGTAAATTAAGATTAATATCCTTTAAGGCATTTGATAAATTAGGATTGAATGACTTTTACTGGAATAAAAACCTTAAGGAAAATAATGCTTTTGAAAAACGATTTGACAGACCTTATATTTAAATAACCCTTGTATAAATAAAAACAGGTATCAGACATGTAGACTGATACCTGCAAAATATTAATATTCATTAAAATTATTTACCGGAAACCAGTTCATCCAGCATAATGTTTATCTTCTCATCAGCGGATTTGTTTACACGGTCAAAATCTTCAATGTTGTTTAATTTCGATTTTACCTCAAAATAGAATTTAATCTTAGGTTCTGTACCTGAAGGCCTCACGGATACCTTTGAGCCATCTTCAGTAAAGAACTGAAGAACATCAGAATTTGTCTTGTAATCAAGTGATTTTACTACTCCTGTAATAATATTTTTTTCAACCAGGGAAGTATAATCTTTAACAATAGAAAGTTTAGAACCACCAAGCATTAATGGCGGGTTCTTACGAAAACCTTCCATCATGTTTTTAATCTGCATTGATCCTTCAAGTCCCTCGCGAACAATATATTTCATCTTCTCTTTTGAAAAACCATATTCAACATAAATAGCTTTCAAAAGATCGTATATCGTTTTACCCTGATCTTTAGCCCAGGCTGCTATTTCGGCCATCAACACACAAGATGAAACAGAGTCTTTATCTCTTACAAAATCGGCAGGCATAAAACCAAAACTTTCTTCGCCACCACCAATGTATTTCTTCTTACCTTCATTGTCCCTGATAACTTCAGCAATAAACTTAAAACCTGTATAGCAGTCAAAATATTCAATATTATTTTTCTTTGCTATTTCTGCTATTAGTTCAGAAGTTACAATTGTTTTTACAATGTATTCATTGCCTTTTAGCTTTCCAAGTTTCTTATATTGAGTAATAATATAATAAAGGAAAAGAAGTGCTGTTTGATTTCCGTTTACAATGATCCATTCTCCATTGTCATTTTTAGTACAAACTCCAATTCTGTCTGCATCCGGATCAGTAGCCATTACAATATCAGCATCATTTTGAGCAGCTATTTTCATTGCCATATCCATAGCAGCAGGTTCTTCAGGATTAGGAGAAACTACAGTTGGAAAATCACCGCTTACAACATCCTGTTCCGGAACGTGAATAATATTTGCAAAACCGGCAGCAGCCAATGATTCCGGAACTAGTTTTACACCTGTTCCATGTATTGGGGTATAAACAATTTTAATATCCTTATGTTTTTTTACAACTTCAGGATTTATAATAACAGAGATAGCCTTTTCAACAAATAATTTATCGAAAGATTCACCCAGAATAGTGATATCCTTATCGCTGCCATCCCATTTAATATCTTCAACATTAACTTTTTTAACCTCTTCAACAATTGCTTCATCATGCGGGGCAACAATTTGAGAACCATCATCCCAATAAGCCTTGTAACCATTATATTCCTTTGGATTATGAGAAGCAGTTAAAATAATTCCGCTTTGACATCCAAGTTCTCTGATTGCAAACGACAACTCTGGAGTTGGTCTTAAGTC
Source organism: Prolixibacteraceae bacterium (assembly GCA_017998095.1). The sequence continues at coordinate 3,673 of JAGODU010000001.1, forward strand.
TTCAAATAAATATACTTTTATTCCATTAGCAGTAAATATTTTAGCTGCAGCTTCTGCAAACTTCCTGCTATTGTTTCGGCAATCATGACCTATTGCAACCTTAATAACATCAAGATTGGAGAAAGCCTTTTTCAAATAATTTGATAAGCCCTGAGTAGCAGTTCCAACTGTATATATATTCATACGATTGATACCGGCTCCCATGATACCGCGAAGTCCTCCGGTACCAAACTCAAGATTTTTATAAAAGGAATTTATTAAAAGAGTTTTATCCTCGCTTTCGAGCATATCTTTAACCTGCGACCTCGTTTCTTCATCAAATGAGTCGCTTAACCATTTTCTTGCATTATTTTCAACAATTGCAAGCAAATTCTTATCTGTCATAACTAACTAAATTATATTAGAAAGGCATTCTTTCAGACTGTCCCTCCAGTTTGGAATTCCAATACCAAAAGAACTGCGAATTTTAGAAGTATCTAATACAGAATACCTGGGTCTTTTTGCCTTCGTCGGATACTTATCTGATTTTACAGGTAAAACCTTACATGTAGTTATTCCTGCAAAATTTACAATCTCCTGTGCAAATTCATACCATGAACACGATCCCTGATTAGTATAGTGATAAACGCCCGGCAAATAAGCCTTAGGATTCAAGATTGATTTAATAATAATATCGATGATGCAGTTTGCAAGGTCTCTTGCATAAGTAGGTGAACCAATTTGATCATCAACTACCTCAATTGTAGCATTTTCCTTTGCCTTAGCAATAATAGAGCGCATGAAGTTGTGGCCATATTCCGAATAAAGCCAAGAAGTTCTTAAGATTAAATAATTATCAAAGACAGTTTTTATTTTTTCCTCGCCGTCCAGTTTTGATTGACCATAAACAGACATTGGATTTGTTTCATCATCTTCTACGTAAGGACGTGATGTTTCTCCATCAAAGACATAATCTGTAGATATGTGTACAAGGAAAGCATCCTGCATTGCACATGCTGTTGCTAAAACCTGTGGAGCAAGTGAGTTCACTTTTCTTGCCATTTTTGGGTTATCCTCTGCTCCTTCAACGTCTGTAAAGGCAGCACAGTTAACAACTATAGCCGGTTTACTTGCTTCCATGAAAACAGAAACTGCATCAGGATTAGTAATATCCAGCATATCTACATCTGTGAAAATGAATTCCAAACCGGGAAAATTTCTACAAAGCCTTCTCAGTTCATTCCCCAACTGCCCGTTTGCTCCTGTCACTAATATCTTACTGTTCATCTTTAAAATATAAAATTATGTTCGCTCTTTGATAAAATTGGTAGCTCACTGTCTTTCTTAGACAAATGAATATCTTTTTCTTGTAATTTCCAATCAATATTTAAATCCGGGTCATTAAAAATTATTCCTCTTTCACTTTCCGGATGATAAAAATCAGTGCATTTATACTGAAACACAACTTCTTCTGACAAAACTACAAAGCCATGGGCAAATCCTTCCGGTATCAAAAAAAGTTTTTTATTCTCCTCAGTTAACTCAACTCCAAACCATTTACAATATGTAGGAGAACCTTTTCTTAAGTCAACTGCAACATCATATACAGAACCTTTAACTACTCTTACCAGCTTCGCTTGCGAATAAGGTGCCAGTTGATAATGCAATCCCCTAAGTACCCCAAATTTAGACATTGATTCATTATCCTGAACAAAGTTGTAATTTAATCCGTAATCTTCAAATACTTTTTTATTAAATGATTCAAAAAAATATCCTCTGCTATCTCCAAAAACCCTCGGTTCAATAACTAAAAGATCCTTTATAGGGGTATTAATTATCTTCATTTTACTTTTACCAAATTTAATAAATATTTTCCATATTGATTGTTTCTTAGCGGATAAGCTAATTTTTCAACCTGATTTTTATCAATCCACCCTTTATTGAATGCTATTTCTTCAAGGCAAGCAACTTTTAAACCCTGCCTCTGTTCAATTGTGGCAATAAAATTTGAAGCCTGCATCAAGCTTTCATGCGTTCCGGTATCCAGCCAGGCCATTCCCCTTCCCATTAATTCAACTTTCAACCTCTTTTCATCAAGATACAAACGATTAAGATCGGTTATTTCCAGCTCGCCTCTTGCTGAAGGTTTTAAATTTTTAGCTTTCTCAATTACATCATTTGAATAAAAATATAATCCGGTAACTGCAAAGTTCGATTTAGGTTCATCCGGCTTTTCTTCTATACTCAATACTCTCCCGTCTTCTGAAAATTCAACTACCCCATATCTCTCAGGATCATTCACATAATAACCAAAGACTACTGCCCCGTCTTTATTTTCAGAAGCTTTCATAAGTTGTCCTGAAAATCCATATCCATAAAAGATGTTATCTCCCAACACTAAACATACTTCATCGTCACCTATGAATTCTTCACCAATAATGAAAGCCTGTGCCAATCCATCAGGACTGGGTTGAATTGCATATTGAATATTAATACCCAATTGTGATCCGTCAAAAAATAAATCCTGATAAAGATGGATATCCTTTGGAGTTGATATAATTAGAATATCTTTTATCCCTGCAAGCATTAAAACCGATAAAGGATAATATATCATCGGTTTGTCATAAATAGGAATTATCTGTTTTGAAATACTCTGAGTAATAGGATATAAGCGGGTTCCTGCACCTCCGGCAAGTATTATTCCTTTCATTTTGTATTATTTATTGCGCATTAAAATAAGAAATTGTTATTACTTATCTAATGCCATTATAATTCTTTTTGTGTTAAAATTTAAAGTGGCAAATATAAATCAGGTTTTGCTAACTTTTGCCTATACTGAATATTATTAATCAAAATAAACTAACGTTTTATCAATTTTTAATAATCTATTCCTCTTTTTAAAACTGAATTCCAAACAAAAATGACAATATTTTGACAAAATGATTTTTTAATGAATTTCATTACTATTTTCGTGAAATAATATTTAGGAAAGTAATTGATTTAAAGTAATTGATTTATAATGAGAAAATGGCGTATTGAAGACTCAGCTGAGTTATATAATATTAACGGTTGGGGCGTTAATTATTTTTCAATCAATGAAAATGGGGATGTTATTGTAACTCCAAAGAAAGATTGTGTTTCTGTACCTTTAAAAGAATTAATTGACGAATTATCATTAAGGGATGTAACTACTCCTATGCTCATCAGATTCCCGGATATACTGGATAATCAAATTGATACAATTTCATCTTGCTTCAGTTCTGCTGCTAAAGAATATGGTTATAAAGGTCAAAACCATATCATTTATCCCATCAAAGTAAATCAAATGCGCCCTGTTGTTGAAGAGATTGTCAGTCATGGTAAAAAATATAATATTGGTCTGGAAGCCGGTTCAAAGCCTGAATTACATGCTATTATTGCCATCAACACTGATCCCGATTCTTTAATTATTTGCAACGGATATAAAGATGAAGACTATATAGAACTTGCCCTTCTTGCTCAAAAAATGGGAAAGAGAATCTTCATTGTTGTTGAAAAATTAAATGAGCTGAAATTAATTGCTTCAATAAGTAAACGATTAAAAATAAGACCAAATATTGGCATAAGAATAAAGCTTGCCAGTTCAGGCTCAGGTAAATGGGAAAGCTCAGGTGGTGACGTAAGTAAATTTGGCCTTTCATCAAGTGAACTTCTTGAAGCTGTTGACTTTCTTGAAAAAAACAAACTGGAAGATTGCTTTAAATTTATTCACTTTCATATAGGAAGCCAGATTACTAAAATCAGAAGGATAAAGAATGCTCTCAGAGAAGCTTCACAATACTATGTTGAACTGTGCAAATTAGGATTCAATATTGAATTTGTTGACATAGGCGGAGGTCTTGGTGTTGATTACGACGGAACCAGATCTTCAAACAGCGAAAGCAGTACCAACTACACTGTTCAGGAATATGTAAACGACTCTGTCAGTACTTTTGTCGATGTAAGTGAAAAGAATAATTTGCCTCACCCAAATATTATTACTGAGTCAGGCCGGTCGCTTACTGCTCACCATTCAGTGCTTGTATTTGAAGTTCTTGAAACTGCCACACTGCCGGAATGGGATGACGAGGAAGACATTGTTAAAGAAGATGACCATGAATTGGTTAGAGACATGTACAAAATATATGAAAATCTTAACCAGTCAGGAATGCTTGAAAGCTGGCATGATGCCCAGCAAATAAGGGAAGAAGTTCTTGACCGTTTCAGTCTTAATCTTCTTGACCTCAAAACAAGAGCTATTGTTGAAAGATTGTTCTGGACTATTGCCCGTGAAATTTACAATCTTGCCGCCGAAACCAAACATATCCCGTTTGAATTAAAGCAGCTTCCGAAGATGCTTGCCGAAAAGTATTTCTGCAATTTTTCTTTATTCCAGTCATTACCTGACTCATGGGCTATTGACCAGATTTTTCCTATAATTCCAATTCACCGACTCGATGAAAAGCCTACAAGAAATGCAACACTGCAGGATATTACATGCGATTCAGATGGTAAAATAGATAACTTCATAGCTACTTCAAATATTTCATATTATTTGCCCCTTCACAGACTTAAAAGCACTGAACCTTACTACATAGGTGTATTTCTCGTTGGAGCTTATCAGGAAATACTTGGCGACTTACACAATTTGTTTGGGGATACAAATGCAGTACATGTATCCGTTACAGAGAAATCATATCACATCGATCAGATAATTGATGGTGAAACTGTTGCTGAAGTACTCGACTATGTACAGTATAATCCTAAAAAACTGGTCAGAACTGTCGAGACATGGGTAACAAGTTCTGTGAAACAAGGTAAACTATCGGCTCAGGAAGGTAAAGAATTCCTTTCAAATTACAGATCAGGATTATACGGATATACTTATCTTGAATAAAATCAATATTTAATCAGGAAAAAAAATTGTTTTTTATCAGGGTAGATTAACTTTGTTGATTATTAATTTATAAATTCTTGACTTTAACGTAAACTATATTTAAATTTCATACGTTATTAGAAAAGATTTTGTGAAGTAAAACCCCTGGAATATGAAAATAATTATACTGATTCTTGAAATCATCGTGGCAAGCTTGTTTATTATTGCTGCTATTTTAAAATTATCAAATTCCTTTAAACTTAAGCAGGAATATTCCGATGAAGGAATATTTGCTTCTGTAAAGAATTTAAGATTAGTTTCCTTTGTAGAGATTATAGCTTCAATTTTACTGATACTTCCTTCTTTCCTCGGACAATTCAAAGTACTGACAATAATTGGCTCTTTAACTTTGATTTTCATAATGGTGGGGGCACCAATATTTCACATTAAAGCAGGCGAACAGAAAGAAGCTGCGTTCACTTCTCTGTTATTGTTTATACTTGTTTTTATTACTTTTTATCAATTCTTTGGATAATATCAGGAGTTTAAAAGCTTTTCCTTTCGCAAATTATATTCTTCTTCAGTTATTACCCCTTTTTTCATCAATTCATATAGCTTTTCCAATTCATCCGGAACATTTATCCTTTCCTGATTAGTATCAACCATTGCTCTGGCCATCTGCTCTGCCTGACGTTTAATGATTGAATCTTTATATTCTTCCTGCATCTGGGTTATTGTATCTTTTAATCGTTTTGGACTTGTAACCATCCGGTATGTAGTAGCCCCTATTTCAGCTGCAGTCTGTATCTCAACATCTCCATAACCGAAAATCTTACCCCAGAATGTCTGACGATAATTGATATTGTTAATTTTATCTAACGGACTTTCTTTTGATTTACTGGTTAATACCCCCTCTTCATCAATGACCCTTAGATTAGTTACAACCCATATATTATTGCTTCTTTGAACAACTTTAAAAAGAAAATAAAGTATTACTATAACTGCCAGTATTAAAAATAAAGGATTTATCGAAGAAAGCATTATTCCACCAACAACTCCAACACCTGTAATAAGAATCGGTAAAACCATTGTAAACCAATGTGGATGTAATTCAAGAACCACTTCTTCTTCTGTTTTTAAATTAGTCTTCATATTTTTTTTTTAAAGTATCATGACAAATTTAATAAATTCAAATAACTGATACCGTATAATAGTTTTTTTTAAAACACTGTAAAAAAAACAAATATTTTTTTAGCTTAGCCAACCTTAAAATTTAAACCATGGTTTTTAGCAGTATAGTTTTTCTTTTATACTTTTTACCTGCTTTTTTAATTACTTATTACATTGTTGACAAGAAATATAAGAACATTGTAATTCTCCTCTTCAGTATACTGTTTTACAGCTGGGGAGCACCACGATTTATATTTGTTATTCTTGGCACTACTTTCATTGATTTCCACCTGGTTAAATTAATGTCAGGCACCAAAAAGGAAATCCACCGAAAATTAATGCTTTCTCTTTCTGTTTCTATAAATCTCGGTCTTCTTTTTTATTTTAAATACTCAAATTTCTTTGTTGAAAATGTTAATGCCATCCTTTCTGTCGTTGGCTTTAATCAAATTCAATGGACTAAACTAATCCTCCCTATTGGAATATCATTCTATACCTTTGAAACCATCACTTACGTTGTTGATGTATACAGAAGAGTGCACAAACCGCTTCATAACTTCTGGGATTATCAGCTGTATATCATACTTTTTCCAAAACTAATTGCCGGTCCTATAATAAGATATCACGATCTTGCTGATCAGATTACTGACCGCTCCCAAAATGAATCATACGAAAACAGATTGACTGGTTTTTACAGGTTTATTATTGGACTGTCTAAGAAAGTATTGATTGCCAACCATATGGGACAGCAAGCAGATCTTATATTTTCATTGAATTATGCAGGACTGGATTCAGGCACAGCATGGATTGGAATTATCGCATATACATTCCAGATTTATTTTGACTTCTCGGGATATTCCGACATGGCAATTGGGCTTGCAAAAATGATTGGTTTCAAATTCCCTGAGAATTTCAACAATCCATATATTTCTCAAAGTATAACTGAATTCTGGAGGAGATGGCATATTTCACTGGGAGCATGGATGAGAAATTATCTTTACATCCCTCTTGGTGGAAACAGAGTTTCCAAATACCGTTTGTATTTCAATCTATGGTTTGTATTCCTTGCTTCAGGATTATGGCACGGAGCCTCATGGAGCTTTGTAATCTGGGGAGCATATCATGGCATTTTCCTTGTTCTTGAAAGAAGTTTCTTCAGTAAAGTCCTTGAAAAGATTGGAAAATTACCATCTATATTACTTACTTTCTTAATTGTCGTTATAGGATGGGTGTTCTTCAGAGTTGAAAAAGTAGGAGATGCCTTTGCATTTATAAAAAGGATGTTTTCCTTCGATTTTAAAGGTATTCCTTCTCTTGGAGTTGAATTCTATACCTTCCTGCTAATTGCTGCCTTCTTTGCCTTCTTTACATACTCAAACAAAGGAAAATCAATTCAGGACAACGTATACTTCAATTTTTATCCCAAAAGAAGACATGTTGCTGTAGCTGCAATAGCTTTACTCCTTCTGATGTTATCAATCAGTTCTATAACTTCGTTTGGATTTAATCCTTTCATTTATTTCCGGTTTTAATATATGAAGAAAGAAGAAAGAAATATAAAATTCAAAAAGCTGGTTGATAATATAATCGGATCAATAAAGCAATTCAGATTCCTCCTTTTTGTCTTTCTGATGTTTTTGCTAATAACTCCCTTAATTCAAAGTAAAACCAATATCATTAAGCTTTTACCGCTTAAAGGGGCAATTGTTGAACCTGAAAATGCTAAGTTTTCTTTTAAGGATTGGTTTTCCGGTGATTATCAACCTAAAAAGGAAGAATACTTAAATTCTGCCTTTGGTTTCAGAAGCATATTTGTCAGAATTAATAACCAGATTGCGTTTAATCTTTTCAATCAGGCAAAAGCAAACGGGGTAATTATTGGCAAAAAGAATTATCTGTACGAAGAAAATTACATCAAAGCTTATTATGGAACCGATTTTATTGGAAAAGACAGTATTGAAAACAGATTCAGAAAATTAAAATACATTACCGACACACTCTCTAAACTAAATAAAAACCTTATTACAATTTTTGCTGCAGGTAAAGGATCATTTTATCCTGAATATTTCCCTGAAAAATATAAAACAGAAAAAGGTGAAACCAATCTTGAATGGCACGTCAAGCTTGCAAAAGAGTATGGCTTAAACTTTATTGATTTTAACAGCTATTTCCTTGAGAATAAAAATACTTCCAAATATCCTTTATATCCTGAACACGGCATTCACTGGAGCAACTACGGAACTTGCCTTGTTGCCGATTCAATTATCCACTACATTGAAAATTTGAGGAGTATCGATATGCTTGAACTCGAATGGGATAATGTAAGAATGAATAAAGCTTCAGGTGTAGATTATGATATTGCAGACGGAATGAATTTACTTTTCCGACTCAAAGGTCAGAAATTAGCATATCCTGAAATTTACTGGAAATCTGACTCTACTATTGTTAAACCTTCAGTACTTGTTATTTCCGATAGCTTTTACTGGGAAATGTTTAATTTCGGTATTTCCAATGCTTTTTCTAAAAGCCATTTCTGGTTTTACAACAAGCAGATTTATCCCGACAGCTATGAACAAGCCCTGAATACTGATCAGGTCGACTTAATGAAGGAAATTGAAAATCACAATGTAATTATCATTTTAGGAACTGAAGCTACAATGCCGGGATACGGATGGGGCTTTATTGAAAACTGCTATAATCTGTTTAATTAATTATTATGCAACAGAAGTTTAAGAGATTACACCTTCCTAATTATTAACCTTAACCTGTTTAACAGTTTCTTTTCTGGTAATCAACATTGGGAAAGACACTCCCACGGCAATAGACATCAAAACAAATATCGTTTTCAAACCATTACTGGTAGTATCCTGAATAGTAGCAATATATACATCAGGAGATAAGTTGCCGGTTAAATCGATTAATCCAAGAATTGTTCTATAGGCAAATGCTCCCGGTACCATTGGAATAACTGAAGGAATAGCAAAGACCAAAGGAGGGGCATGTCTGTTGTGTGCTGCCGGTATACTAACAAAACCAACTGTTATTGAAGCTAATAAAGATGCGATTACAATTCCTTCACTTATATATAAGGTTAAAAATTTAACCAGGCCACCGATAATTCCGATTATGCCAATAGCCCATAAAGTCCGGCGGGGAACGTTGAACAATATTCCAAAGCCAATTGCAGCAACACCGCACCAGAAACTCTTTTCTAAAATCATTAAAATTTCCATAGTAATTAAATTTGATATAAAAAGATAGAAACCAGCATTCCAAGTGAAATCACTAAGGAAATAATCAGACCGTTTGTTCCCCTGACAATTCCATTCATTATATTTCCATCGAAAAGATCAGAAAATGAATTGATTAACGGAACTCCGGGTATTAGATACAGAACTGAAGTGTATAATGCGTATTCAGGATTTTTGCCAATATTTAAATAAACCCCAAGTCCTGAAATCAAACAGGAAGTAAGAGAAGCAAAGAAAATACAGAGATAAGGGTTATAATTCAGTCCGGTAGTTTGTTGCCTGACGAATAAGCCAATGAAAGTAGCAACAAAGGCAGTTATCATTTCAACAACACCACCGCCAAATAAATGGCAGAATGCTGCGCCTGCAAGTCCGACAAGAGAAAGAATAACAATTTTGGGATAGTGAGTTATCGTTGAAAGTCTTTTCACCTCTTCCCTCACCTGCTCCAAGGTCCATTTTTCTTCAACCACCTTCCAGCTCATGTGGCTTATCCCACTAACTATTCTGAAGTTAACCCCATGAGGAGAAGAACGTTTCAGGCTATTGTAGAATTTTTCTTTTCTTTCGTCTTCAACTGTTAAAAGAATTGCCCTGTGGGTAACTAAAAGCTCAATGCCATAATTGTAAGCATTGGCTACGCGGGTCATTGTTAGCCTTATACGGTTAGTGTTTGCCCCCGAGCTCATAAGAAGTGTACCAATTTCAAGCAGAACCTTTCCAAGTTCACTTGCCTTTACTTTTTCCTTTTCCATATTTACAATGTGTAAGATAGCCAATTAATAGCTATTATTCCTTAAAAGTGAAAATACTGTTAAAGTTAAAGATTTGGTTAGTTGGTTGCGTTATCGGCGCAAATATAAATCTTTTACAGCAAAAGGCACCTTCGAGCGGGTAAATAAAGTTCAGTTTTGATTTAAAGTAATTATTGAAAACGCTTGAGGGATATTAAAAAAAGTCTCCGTTTGACAAATTACGATTAAATACATATTTTTATAAAAATAAATTTTAATTACAACTAAAAAACGAAAAACAAATGAAAAAACTAGTAGCAGAATTTATTGGAACTTTATGGTTAGTACTTGGAGGATGTGGAAGTGCTGTTTTATCGGCTGCATATCCTGAATTGGGGATTGGTTTTGCAGGTGTTGCAATAGCGTTTGGTTTAACTGTTGTGACTATGGCCTATGCTATCGGACACATTTCAGGCTGTCACCTAAATCCTGCTGTATCTATCGGACTTTGGATTGGTGGTCGTTTTGACAAAAAAGAGCTTCTTCCCTACATTGCCGCTCAAATATTAGGGGGGATTGCGGGAGCTGGTATCCTGTACATTATTGCAAGTGGAAAATCAGGATTTGAAATTGGTGGATTTGCCGCCAATGGATATGGAGAACACTCTCCGGGTGGTTATGGTCTGCTTGCTGCTTTAGTTACGGAAATAATAATGACCTTTATGTTCTTAATTATTATTTTAGGAGCAACACATTCCAAAGCAGCTAAAGGATTTGCAGGATTGGCAATTGGACTAGGATTGACACTTATTCATTTAATAAGTATTCCTGTTACCAACACTTCAGTAAATCCAGCCAGAAGTATTAGTCAGGCACTTTTTGTACAAGGTTGGGCAATTGAACAACTTTGGCTGTTCATTTTAGCACCGATTGCAGGAGCAATCTTAGCCGGATTTGTTTATAAAATGATTTCACCTGAAAAGGAATAAAAAAATAATTCTGTTTTCAATTGCATTGATGTTTTTTATTTCATCAAATGCAACCAACTATTATTTTTCGTCGAGTACCGGTAACGATTACAATGACGGGAAGTCATCAGTTACTGCCTGGAAAAGCATAAACAAAATCAATGCTGTAAACTTGTTGCCTGGTGATTCGGTTTTGTTAATGTGCAACGATACCTTCCCGGGGGGGATCATTGTTTCGAAATCGGGCAACAGCAGTAACCCCATTTATTATGGCAATTATGGTCCGGGCAATAAACCGATTATCTCAGGCAAAACCCGGGTTAGCAATTGGACTGAAACATCGGCCAATATCTGGGTTGCATCATGCCCTGATTGTAAAAGCAGTGTTACCAACTTTTTTATAAACGACATTCCCCAGCCAATAGGACGCTGGCCCAATGTTACCGATGCCAATAAAGGATACCGGACATACACGTCGCATTCCGGTTCAACTCAAATTACCGACCCCACTCTTTCTAACGACATTAATTGGACAGGTGCTGAGGTGGTAGTCCGTAATTATCGTTGGCTGTTAAACAAGTATATCATTTTATCACAAAATAACGGTACTTTGGAATTATCTAAGGGCTATCCGGATTTTAATGATAATTTTGGTTATTTCATACAAAACGATCCCCGAACTTTGGACCAACAGGGCGAATGGTACTTTAACCCTTCAACAAAACAATTCAGCCTTTATTCCACGACCAATCCGAATACAACTGTTACGGAAGCGACTAAACTGGATAACTTATTAACCCTTAATTCAGGTGTAAAATACATTTCAATTGAAAAACTTCATTTTTATGGTGCCGGTCAACTTGCCATTTACTTAAATAATTGTAAAAATATTGTTTTAAGGAACAATGAAATAACCGGCTCAGGCATAGATGGTGTAACAGCAAAAGGTTCAGAGTATATCACCTTCGAGAACAACCTGATAAACATGACCAATAACAATGCCCTTACCATGCATTATTCAAAACATTTAACGATACGTAACAACATAATAAAAAACACTTCGTTAGTTGCAGGAATGGGTGCGAGCTTAGACGCGCAATACCTTGCTGCCAATATACAATATGGAAAAGATTATTTAATTGAGTATAATATTATTGACAGTGTAGGATATATCGGAGTATTGTTCTCAGGCGATTCCATTTTGATAAAAAACAATGTAATTTCAAATTTTTGCATGGTAAAAGATGATGGAGGTGGTTTATATACTTACGCAGGTGATGGATCAATTACTTATTCGAAAAAACTGATTGGCAATATCATTTATAATGGCATAGGAGCACTTGAAGGATCAGGATGGCCGGGGCCTAATGCCGAAGGGATTTACCTGGATGATAAAACAAATCATGTTGAAATACTTGATAACACCGTATTTAATTGCTCCGACAGAGGAATTACACTCGGCAACGGGAATCATATTACAATTAAACGCAACAATATATACAACAATGGTTCACAAATATGTCTGCAACACAAAAGCGATTCGCCTAATCATCCGGTAACCAATTGTGAGGTTGACAGTAATAATTTTGTTTCGAAATTCTCAAACCAAAATATTGCAGATTATATTACTTCAGATAATGGGATTTCGAATTTTGGCACCTTCGACTATAATTATTATTGCAGGCCTGTTGGTCATGATCCTGAATTATGGGTTGAATATATTGCAGATGGTGTTCAATACGATGAATATCACACACCAGAAAGCTGGAGTTTAAAATACAATTATGATATTCATTCAGGTAAATCGCCCATTTCAGTCGATGCATATTCTGTTAATTCGATAAATTCATCGACTTATATTACAAATGGCTCTTTTGATAAAAACATTGATGATTGGAGTTCTTTCTCATGGGGCAATAATAATAAGATTTCTTTTGTCGCGGGCAAAGGAGTTTCGGGTGGCGCTTTACATGCAGGATTTACTTCGCTGTCGGGCAGTACTGAGGGCAATTTGATTGTTATTTCTAACTCTTTCGCGGTTTCACCCGACAAAACCTACAGGCTTAAATTTGATGCCAAAAGCAACAAGCAGGGTACTACATTAAAAATAATCCCCTTTTTCAGGCCGGTAGCCTATCCATATTATTTTTCCAATAAAAAATCTTATTCTTTAGATACAGCATACAAACAATTTGAATATATTTTTAAACCCCTTTTTGCTAAACCAAATGCTGAATTTCAATTTCAGATTTCAGAATATCAGGGCGACCTATGGCTCGACAATGTTGAACTTGTTGAAGTGGACACCACCAATACCAATCCCGATGATTATATCAGGTTTGAATTCAATACAACCAGAAATGATAAAATTATCAGTTTGACCGATACTATGGTAGATGTAAAAGGGATACCCGTTTTTGGGGACATCACACTGAAGCCATTTTCATCCATTATTTTATTCAAAAGCATTAATGACAGTAAAAAACCGGACCGCCCCGATAGCATAAAAGGCAACTTGACTGTTTGTCAGGGTAGTCAAGTGAAATACAGCATAGCCCCTGTTCCGGGTGCTACATATTACACATGGACATTGCCCGATGGCTGGACCGGAACTTCAACTTCAAATTCAATCATTGCTAAAGCTGGAACCGGCGGGGTTATTTCAGTGATTGCCAATAACGTATTTGGTCAGTCTGCCCCGCAAACAATAAGTGTAACCTCAATCTCCATTCCGGAAACACCTGTAATAACATTGGACAATGGCACTTTGCAATCGGATACAAAAGAAGGCAACCAGTGGTATTTAAGCAATAAACCAATTGAAAATGCAACAAAAGACTCGTACATCCCTGTTACAAAAGGGAATTACTATGTTGTGGTTTCATTGAAAGGCTGCCCCTCCAAATCGTCCAATACCATTTCATTTTCTTCTGCAGGAATTGATGGACATGACAATAACAAAGGCATTTCTGTTTATCCAAACCCTTCATCAGGCAAGATAAAAGTTAAGGTCAACGAAATTTTCAATTCAGATTATGTTGCTGAAGTTTACGATAATATAGGAACTTTAATTCAACGAAAAGAGAATAATAAAATTGAAGCTTTCTTTGATTTGGATTTAAGCAAATATTCAAAAGGATTTTACATACTGCACATTTATGCTTCTGATAAAAGTTTCCAGACTAAGATAATTAAAAGATAATAGATGATACTCCGTCGTATCATATTTGCAAGCCCACATTAACCGGTAATCCAGTCAAAGGTTTGCAAAATAACTTCCGCCTGCCCATGACTTTCACCCTCTTTCATTATCGACAAACGTTCTTCATCATTAAATTTTGTAATTTTTCACCTATACCAAATACATACCAAGTTCTTACCAAGTTCTTACCAAGTTCTACCGAGACCTATTTTAAAGCTATCCCGATTTGCATGAAATTCGAATAGGGTAAGAATGTGATATGTTTATGTCTTAATTTAAAAGTACAATCCATTTTGCTTATTGACATTGAGGTTGAAATTGAGTAAATTTATTCATTATCGGCTGCAAACACTAAAAATTAAATATCATGAAAAAAGATTTTCTCAATGGTGTTTATAATTTCATATCAAATTATAGAAATACTGCTCTGATTTGTGTAACTATCATTCTTGCTTTTAATATAAAGGCATTTACGCTACCGGTACCTCAAAATATTGTTAGCGACAACGAACCAAATAATTCACCTCTTCAGGCAAGCTCACTAAGCCCTAACTCTACAATTTTGTGTTCAATAGGTGAAGGATCTGATTATGAAGACTGGTATAAAATAACACTCCCTTCTGAAGGTGAATTAAAAGTTTGGGCAGAAGTTGAAAATGACATGGATGTTTCAATTGATTTCTTTGATAAATCTGGTATTTGGTGGATAGGTGATCGTTTCTTTGTTGGCGGAACCGGGATTACTGACTCTACAAAACGAAGCGACATGATGGCCGGTGAATATTTCATTAAAGTATGGCGGGAATCAGGATCAGGCAATTATACTCTTAAGAACAAGTACACTCCTACTTCAATTCCAAATGGAAATGATATTGAACCAAATAATGAATCTGCTCAAGCAATATCTTTTCAACCAAATATACCTTTAACAGGACATATAGGTTATGTAACAAATGAAAGGGTTACTGATAATGTTGACTGGTATAAAATTACACTTCCAAATGACGGAGAGCTTAAAGTTTGGGCAGATATTGACAAATCACTCGATATTGCAATTGATTTCTATGACAAATCAGGTATATGGTGGATTGGTGACCGTTTTTATGTTGGTGGCTTAGGGGCTCCCGATTCTACCAAAAGAAGCGATCTTATGGCCGGTGAGTATTTCATTAAAGTATGGCGGGAATCGGGTCAGGGATCTTATACTCTTAAAAATAAGTTCACTCCTGCATCAATTCCTAATGGAAATGATAATGAACCAAATAATGAATCTGTCCAGGCACTCAACTTGCAACCTAACACATCATTAACAGGACATATAGGCTATATGTCAAATGACAGGGCTTATGATAATGTTGACTGGTATAAAATTACGCTTCCAAATGACGGAGAGCTTAAAGTTTGGGCAGATATTGAAAAATCACTCGATATTGCAATTGAATTCTATGACAAATCAGGTATATGGTGGATTGGTGACCGTTTTTATGTTGGAGGCTTAGGTGCTACTGATTCAACCAAAAGGAGCGATCTGATGGCCGGTGAATATTTCATTAAAGTATGGCGGGAATCCGGTCAGGGATCTTATACTCTTAAAAACAAGTTTACCCCTACTTCAATTCCAAATGGAAATGACAGTGAGCTAAATGATGAAGCTGTAAAAGCACTCAACATGCAACCAAACATATCTTTAACCGGACATATAGGCTATATGTCAAATGACAGGGCATCTGATAATGTTGACTGGTATAAAGTTACACTTCCAAATGACGGAGAGCTGAAGGTTTGGGCTGACATTGATAAATCTCTCGATATTGCCATTGAATTCTTTGACAAATCAAGTATCTGGTGGATTGGAAACCGCTTTTTTGTAGGTGGTACAGGAGTTACAGATTCTACAAAACGAAGCGATCTGATGGCAGGTGAATATTACATTAAGTTATGGCGGGAATCAGGACATGGATCTTACACCCTTAAAAACAAGTTCATTCCTGCTTCTATTCCTGATGGAAATGATCAGGAACCGAACAATGAAGCAACACTGGCAACATCAATGCAAATGGATATAACAAGAACCGGACATATAGGGTATGTATCCGATGAAAGAGCACAGGACTACTA
Organism: Prolixibacteraceae bacterium; assembly: GCA_017998095.1. Next base: position 19,989 of record JAGODU010000001.1, read on the forward strand.
CGATTGGTTTGTATTTAATGTGCCGGAAAACATGGATTTGGAAATAATTACAAAACCTGATAATACTTTAGATATAAATGAAGAACTGTACAATCAGCAAATGAATTTTATTAGTAGTTGTTTTCATTGTGGAGGAATGGGAGAAACCGATTCACTTAAAAAAGAGAATCTTCAATCGGGAACATATTATTTAAAAATCAGTACATCTTCAGGTTATGGTTCTTATGAGATAATTGCAAAAAAACATATCAAAACAAATGTCAGCAATTCTCACCTAAGCAAAGCCGATTTCTATCCTAATCCCTGCAATGGCAAGTTAAATATAAAAACAAAGGCAGAAGATATAGATGAATTGAAGATTTATGATTCAACGGGAAGATTATTTGCCAGATTGGAAAAGATAAAGGCTAACAGCTTTATCGAAATACTCATCCCTTACAAGGGTTTATTTTACTGTATTTCATCAGTGAAGGGGAAGACTGAGGTTATAAAAATCATGGTTTTATAAAAAAAGAGCCGCATAAACTGCGGCTCTTATCATTTATCAATCTGATTACTTTTTGTATACTTTTTTATAACCATACTCAGCAACTTCACCAAGTTCTTCTTCAATACGAAGAAGCTGGTTGTATTTTGCCATACGGTCGGAGCGGCTTAATGAGCCTGTTTTAATCTGTCCGCTGTTGGTAGCAACAGCAATATCAGCAATTGTTGAATCTTCAGTTTCACCTGAGCGGTGTGAAGTAACTGAAGTATAGCCTGCCCTGTGAGCCATTTCAATAGCATCGAGGGTTTCGGTAAGAGTACCAATTTGATTCACCTTGATAAGAATTGAGTTCGCTGCACCAAGTTCAATACCTTTTTTAAGATATTCAACATTAGTAACAAACAGGTCATCACCTACCAGCTGGCATTTATCACCAAGCTTTTTGGTAAGGGCTACCCAGCCATCCCAGTCGCCTTCAGCCATACCGTCTTCAATTGAGTCGATAGGATATTTGGAAACCAGTTCAGCAAGATAATCGGCCTGCTGAGCAGAATTTCTCTTTACGCCTGTTGCACCTTCAAACTTTGAATAGTCGTATATACCATCCTTATAAAATTCAGATGAAGCGCAGTCAAGGGCAATCATAACATCTTTACCGGGTTTATAACCTGCGTTTTCAATAGCTTTGATAATACTTTCAAGAGCATCTTCAGTACCTTTTAAAGTTGGGGCAAAACCCCCTTCATCGCCAACAGCAGTGCTTAACCCTCTGTCGTGGAATATCTTTTTCAGATTATGGAAAACTTCTGCACCCATTCTCAATCCTTCTCTGAAGGAAGGAGCGCCAACAGGGCGTATCATAAATTCCTGGAAAGCAATTGGTGCATCGGAATGTGAGCCACCGTTGATGATATTCATCATAGGGACAGGAAGAGTTTTTGCATTCACACCACCTATATAGCGATATAAAGGCAACTCGAGATAATTGGCAGCAGCTTTGGCCACTGCAAGGGATACACCTAAAATAGCGTTAGCACCGAGTTTGCTTTTAGTCTTGGTTCCATCAAGTTCAATCATTTCCTTATCGATTGCAACCTGATCAAATGCACACATTCCTTCAATTTCAGGGGCTATAACATTATTAACGTTATCGACAGCCTTCAGAACACCTTTTCCAAGGTAACGGCTTTTGTCACCGTCCCTAAGTTCAATAGCTTCATTTTCACCCGTAGAAGCACCTGATGGGACTGCTGCTATACCTTTAATCCCACTTTCAAGAGTTACTTCTACTTCTATAGTTGGATTTCCTCTTGAGTCGAGGATTTCCCTGCCTTTGATTTCTTCAATATACATATATTCTGAATTTTAAAATTATTAATTATTCACATCACTGAATTATGAACGAAAAAATAATTGAAATGTTTAGACTTTTAAAATATTATTTTAATGGTTCGCTTCAAGATTATAATCATTAAGCATATCCCATAAAATCCCGACAGTATCTGATATTACATTCCTGCAAATTATTTTATGATGCTTTCTGTCTTGAATATCAGATTCCGAAGCATATTTTTTTAAAATTTCTCCACAATTGACAGTTCCGTATAATTCTTTAACCTTTTTATCCAGTTCTCTGACTTTCCTGTATGAATGAAGCTTTCTTTCCATATCATGCGGGTGTTCGTTACCCATAGCCAAACCAATCACCATAAAACTTCCGGTTACAGCTCCGCATTTTTCTCTAAGTCGCCCCATTCCTCCTCCAAAAGTAGATGACACTAATTTTGCTGACTTTGGGTCAAGGTTAAAATTATCAGCAAATGCAAGCAAAACAGATTGGGAACAAGCATAGCCCTGATCGAAAAATGATAAAGCTGCAGATATTGCTTCGGTTTTTGAGTTCATAAGTGTCTATATAAAAACCAAAGATGAGAAAATATTTTTAATTTTGAATTTGATAAAACAGGTAATAATGGGGAAAAATAAAGATAATGAAGGAGTACACTCAAGGGCGAATGCGTTTATTTTAAACATACTGGCTTTATTTGTCTTTATAATTCTTTCTGCTTACAACCTATATGCAAATACTAATACAATTGAATTTCAATCTCTTAAACAAGGACTTCCCCATCAGCTTGTAAGAAGTATTTTCAGGGATCATAAGGGTTTCATCTGGTTTGGAACACAGGAAGGATTGGCAAGGTTTGATGGTTATGATTTCCGGATTTACAATCATATACCCAACGATTCAACAAGTTTATGTCACAGTACAGTTAATTTTATAACTGAGGATAGTAACAAGAACATCTGGGTTGGCACTGTTGATGGATTGAGTCTTTATAATCGGGAGAAAGACAATTTCATTGACTATACAAAATATATAAAAAACCCTCATATTCTGGGTAATATATCTATAAGTTCCATCTATGATGACAATAATGGAAACATCTGGATAGGTACAATTGGAAATGGTATTATAAAGTTAAATCCCAAAACACTTATTTCATCCTTTTATTTTAAAAATCCCCAAAGCATAAATTCTTTAAATTCCGATTACATTACAAGCATTATGCCCTATAAAAAAGGGATATTCATTGGTTCTTATGAAGGAGTAATTCTTTTTGATACGATAAGCAATAAATTTACCAATATTCAAAAAAAGTCTGATGACATTAACAGTCTTAGCAATAACAATATAATTTCTATTTATACGAAAGATGGTTCAGAATTTTGGGTAGGCACACAAAATGGGTTGAACAGAATAACTATAAATGAGAATAATGTCAGGGTTGAAAGAATTCCACTAAAAGATAATAGTGGTCACACTTCAGATAAGATGATAATTTGCCTCACAGGAGATGGTAATAACAATATTTGGGCAGGTACTGACAACAATGGGCTTTACTCATACAATTACAAAACAACAGTTACCGATTATTACTATTATGAAGAAGGCAATCCAAACAGTATTACAAGCAATACAATAAACAGTATACTATTTGATTACGAAGGAATTTTATGGTTGGGGTCAAGCCACAGGGGAGTATGCTATTACAATAACACATCAAAAAGATTTGAACATTTTAAAAGAAACATATATGATAAAAGTACGCTAAGCGATAATGATGTAAGGGCATTTGTACCCGACAGAGAAGGGAAAGTTTGGCTGGCAACAGATGGAGGCGGAATATGTAAGTTTGATCCGACAACCAGAAAATATCTCAAGACCATTGATATTGAAGAAATCAACAAACTATCAAACAATGCAGTTACCAGCATTACAATTGATAACGATCAAAATATATGGGTTGGAAGCTGGATGGGTGGTATCGATAAATTTTCTAAAGATGAACGCTTTCTTAAAAATTATAAGATTGAAGGTGTTCCTGATGTAGGTAACAATAAAGTAATGAGCCTTTTAGTTGACAAAAAAGGCAGACTTTGGACAGGAACATCAGGAAGTGGAGTTTATTTGTATGATAAATCCAAAGATACTTTCAGTCAAATAAAGTTTAAAAATGAAGCTCTTGATGTGAAAACCCCACTTTTTGTAGTCAAGGTATTCAGTGATTCAGACAATACTATTTGGGTAACGACCATTTACGGGCTATTAAAGTTAACCGAGACAAGTGAAGGCACTTTTAATGTTACAAGATATTACAGTTCAAATAAAGCCGGAAGTATAAGCAGTAACCGGATAAGCTCAATATATGAAGACCACAACAAAAATATATGGGTTGGTACTGAAGATATGGGTATTAATCTGTATTCAAAAAAAGACGATTCTTTTATTTCTTTTCAAATGAAGGATGGTCTTCCAAGCAATTCGATAAAAGGTATAATAGAGGATAAATCAGGTAATTTATGGATCAGTACGTACAAAAGTTTATCGATTTTCAATTATAAGGATAATGATTTTACAAACTTCAATGAAAATGAAGGAATGACAGGTATTGGGTTCTATAATAATTCTAACTTTTTATCTGAAGCAGGGGAACTTTTTTTTGGTAGCAGCGATGGATTTATTTTATTTAACCCTGGAAAAAACAAGGGGAAAAACATAATAAATCCGGTTTATCTCACTGATTTGAAAATATTCAACAAGTCGGCAGAGGTAGGAGCAAAAGATTCACCTCTCAGGAAAAACATTGATGAAACAGAAAAGATAATCCTAAATCATAAGCAAACATCCTTCTCCATTGATTTTGTGTCAATCAATTTTACTGCTACCAAAGATCAATATGCCTATATTCTTGAAGGACTTGAAGATGACTGGAATTATATTGGTACGAACAGAACTGCCTCATATACATATATCCGTCCCGGGAATTACACTTTCAAAGTTAAAAATTCAAATAGCGAAGGAGTTTGGAACAGTAATATTAAAACTCTTGACATAACAATACTACCTCCATGGTGGAAAACATTATGGGCTTATATGGCTTATGCTTTGATTGTCATGTTTTTGATGACTTTAATACTCAGGTTGTTGATAATAAAAGCAAAACAATCAAGAGATTTGGAACTTGATAAAATGAAGATGCAATTCTTCACAAACATTTCGCATGAATTAAGAACTCCCCTTTCTTTAATAATAGCACCATTAGAAAATATACTGACAAATAATAAGTTGAGTGGTCATATCAAGAATCAGCTGATGACTATAAATAAAAATGCCAACAACCTTTATCAACTTGTAAATGAGCTGATGGACTTTTCAAAAGCTGATGAGAAAAAGTTATCGTTAATGGTTCAGCATGGTGATATAATGAAGATTGTAAATGACACAACAGCTTCATTCAATGAAACAGCTGAATTAAGGCACATAAAGTATAAGGTTGAATCGGATTACAACAATATAGATGCATGGTTTGACAGAAACAAAGTAGAAAAGATTCTGATGAACCTGCTTTCAAATGCATTCAAATTTACAAAAGACAATGGAGAGATTATTGTTAAGATTGTTAAGGATGAAAATAAAAATGAAAAATATCCTGAAGGGTCAATAAATATAAATGTAAAAGACAACGGAATTGGAATATCTGATGAAAATATTAAGAAGTTGTTTAATCGGTTTTATCAGGTACAAAACAATGAAACAATAAATAAATCGGGTACGGGAATAGGTTTGTCAATGGTGAAGATGCTTGTTGAAATTCATAAAGGGGAAATATCAGTTAAAAGCAAAAAAGATGAATGGACTTGTTTTACTGTTATTCTTCCTTTAGGAAAGAGTCTTTTCAGTGAAGATGAAATCAATGATTCACCTACAGATGTTCAGAATGAATATATAAAAGGTGATAATGAGTTAAGTGATAGTTTTGAAATTATAAAAGAAAATAACAAATCTTCAATATTGATAGTTGAAGATAATACGGAATTACTGGCATATCTTTCTGAAACATTATCTGAGAAGTACAAGGTATTTAAATCTTCCAACGGAGCTGAAGGGCTTGAAATAGCAGTAAATGAAGTACCTGATTTAATATTGAGTGATGTTGTAATGCCCAATATGACAGGGTTTGAATTGTGCAGAAAAATTAAGAAGAACATGTTGACGAGCCACATTCCTGTTATACTACTGACCGCAATGTCAACAACAGATGATAAAATTGAAGGAACAGAAACAGGGGCTGATGCATATTTAACCAAGCCATTTAGTCAGAAGTTGCTTGAAGCAACAATTAAAAATCTTATTGAAACCAGGCATACTATTTTCAAAAGGTTCAGTCAGGAAGTATACATACTACCTAAAGAAATAAGCAATAATAATCTTGATCAGGAATTCCTGGAAAAGATTATTACCTATATCAATGACAATATTACAAAAGAAGATCTTTCAGTAGAAAACTTATCAGCATATCTGCTAATGAGTCGCGGGCATGTATGGAGGAAAGTAAAAGCACTTACCGGGCAATCGGTTACTGAATTCATCAGAACAATCAGGTTGAAAAAATCAATTAAGCTCATGGAAGAAGGACAGTTGAACATATCGGAGATTGCTTATAAAGTAGGATTTGCATCACCTGCATACTTTACTAAATGTTTCAGGGAGCAATTTGGTAAATCACCAACATTTTTTCTTTCAAAGAAAAACAAGCAGAAATAATATAATGAAAACAGAGAAGATCATATCAGCAAGAATAATAATAGTGGTTTTAGTATTTGCAAGTCTTTTCTCATGCGCAAGAGAGAAAAACAACAGCAAGGTATCAGACAATTCAGGGATGAAAGTTTTAACAGCAGGGGAATTGGTCAAAGATATGGGTGTTGGGTGGAATCTGGGAAATACATTAGAAGCTATTGGAGGTGAAACAAAGTGGGGAAATCCTTTAGCAAGCCAAAGGCTTATAGATTCAGTAAAGGCAGCAGGTTTCAAATCGGTAAGGATACCGGTAGCCTGGAGTAAGTTTTCAAATCCGGACAGCTTTATTATTCAGGAAAGCTGGATGAAAAGAGTGGAAGAGGTAGTTAATTATGTTCTGAACAATGATATGTATGCCGTATTAAACATCCATTGGGATGAAGGCTGGATGCAACCTACGTATGAAAAACAAGCTTATGTGAACGACAGACTTTCAAAGATGTGGAAACAGATTGCTACACATTTCAGGGACTACGATTATCATCTTATTTTTGCCGGAACAAATGAAGTAATGAAAGATGGAGATTGGGGTACACCAACGGAAGAATACTATACCGTTCAAAACAGTTTCAATCAGACTTTTGTAACTACAGTAAGAGAAACAGGGGGAAAGAATGCAAATCGCATATTAGTTTTTCAGGGATTCAATACGAATATAGATCATGCCGTGAATTTTGCCACAGTACCTAAGGACATAGTAAAAGAAAGATTAATGATGGAAGTACACTACTATGACCCGTATAATTTTGCACTTAATGAAAAAAGCAATATCTCTCAATGGGGGAAAATTGCAAAAGACACATTGAAAAAAGACAACTGGGGTGATGAATCTTATGCCGATAATCAATTCCAAAAGATAAAAACAAGCTTCACAGATAAAAATATTCCGGTAATAGTTGGAGAATATGGTGCAATTTCAAGAACTGATGTTGAAGACTCCGGGATTTACAGGGAATACTACATTGGTTATATAACCCGGTCAATTATTAATCATGGCCATGTACCATTCTACTGGGACAACGGATATACAGGAAACCATGCTTTCGGCCTTTTTAACAGAGAAACAGGTGAAAGAGCATATCCTGAGCTCATCAAGGCAATTACAGGCAAATAATAGCTCATATGTATCCTAAAAGGGTGCAATTATATAAAAAGCAAGCACAAAAATCAACATGCTACATTTGTTATTCCGGATGTTATATATGTTATAACTAATTCAGCTTTCTGTTTGTAATATTACAATGCATTTATAAATCGTGAAAGGGAAGAAATAAGATTTACAAATGTAATGGCCATGAATATATAAATACGGGTAATTCTGCCAGTTGTTTTATTTTTTGGACAGAAAATGGAGGCTGGCAGAGTATACTCAATTTGAAAAGCGGATTTAGAAATACAAAAATTAAATTGTTTAATCAGGTAATAAAAGAAGTACCATTTAAAATATTTCAGTCACTATTATCAGAGTGGATTTTTCTATAGGTTTTTAGGTACAGGATGACAGATTAAGAAGACTATTTTTTGATTCTAAGGAAGAAAAAAAGCTATTAAACTGTCTCCTGTTTTTTTTAATTATGACAGCTTATAATTTGAAAACTATTATTTATCTGATTATAATTGTAGTATAAAATTGATAATTAAAAAATAACAAGATGAAATTATCACACGCTTTATTGACAGCTACTCTTATTATATACAGTTATATTGGGTATTCCCAAAACGTTGAATCGCCCTATCAGGTTGCAACATGGTCGGGATTCAGAAGTTCAGCCATCAGTTACACGTTTGACGATGGATGTTCAGGTCAGTTTACTACGGCCATACCCTTATTCGATGAATTTGGTTATAAACTTACATTATATCCTGTAACTAACTGGTCGTCTAACATCTGGGATAAGCTAAAAAGTGCAGCAGACAATGGTCATGAAGTAGCAAATCACAGTAAGTCACATGCTGATTTCAGTAAGTTAACACCTGAAAAACAAGATGAAGAAGTTAGAGTATCGAATGACTTAATAAACAGCAATATTCCTTCTCAGAAATCAGTTACAATGGCATATCCCTTTTGTATCAAAGGTGAAGACTCAATCTTCAGTAAATATTTTATAGCAGCAAGGGGATGTCAGGGATCCATTGAACCCAAAACTCCTGGTAGTTTTATGAATATAAGTTCAGTAATTTGCGGGAGTATGTGGGCTATAAAAACAACAAAAGATTTCAATACAAAAGCTGATGAGGCTTTGGCTTCTGAAGGGTGGCTTGTATATCTGATGCATGGTGTTGACAATGACGGAGGGTACTCCCCTGTTTCATCCGACACCTTAAGAGCAAATCTGGAATATATGAAACAAAATGACAGTAAATTCTGGGTAAACACTTTTGGCAATGTTGCCAGGTATATAAAAGAAAGAGATGGTGCTATAGTAAAAGAAACATCTACCGGTTCGAAAAAGCTAACTTTAGAAATAACAGATAATCTTGACAATGAGATTTTCGATTTCCCATTAACAGTCAGAAGGACTATGCCTAAAGGCTGGTCGAATGCTTCAGTAAAACAAAACGGTATTGAAGTAAAAAATGCAATAATTGAAAATAATTCTGCTAAATACATTCAGTTTGAAGCTGTCCCCGATGGAGGAAGCATTGTAATTTCAAAGGTATCGGGAAAGGGGAAATGATTAAACCTTTATTAGTTGTTTTTATCTGTTTAAAAATAAGAAAAGACACTAAGAAACAGAGAAATTCTGTTCTTAGTGTCTTTTTATTATAGAAATATAAAAAGTATTATGCCTGTGAAATAGCAACTGCTACTGCAACTGAAGCACCTACCATAGGGTTGTTGCCCATTCCGATAAGTCCCATCATTTCTACGTGAGCAGGAACTGAAGAAGAACCTGCAAACTGAGCATCAGAGTGCATACGTCCCATTGTATCAGTCATACCATAAGAAGCAGGACCTGCAGCCATGTTGTCTGGATGCAAAGTACGGCCTGTACCGCCACCTGAAGCTACAGAGAAATATTTCTTACCCTGTTCAATACATTCCTTTTTGTAAGTACCTGCAACAGGATGCTGGAAACGAGTTGGGTTAGTTGAGTTACCTGTGATTGATACATCAACACCTTCTTTATGATTGATAGCAACGCCTTCACGTACATCATTGGCACCATAGCAGTTTACTTTAGCTCTGTCGCCTGTTGAATAAGCAATACGGGCTACCTCTTTCAATTCACCTGTATAATAATCAAAATCAGTCTGAACATAAGTAAAACCATTAATACGGGCAATAATCTTAGCAGCGTCTTTACCAAGACCGTTAAGAATAACCCTTAATGGTTCTTTACGAACGCGGTTGGCTGATTTTGCAATACCAATTGCACCTTCAGCAGCAGCAAAAGATTCGTGACCTGCAAGGAAAGCAAAGCATTTTGTTTCATCGCGTAAAAGCATAGCGGCAAGGTTACCGTGGCCAATACCAACTTTGCGGTCATCAGCAACAGATCCCGGAATACAGAAAGCCTGCAATCCTTCACCTAATGTAGCTGCAATTTCAGCAGCATTTGTCTGACCTTTTTTAATAGCAATTGCACCGCCTACGATGTAAGCCCACATTGCATTTTCGAATGCGATAGGTTGAATACCTTTAACAATATTGTAGACATCAACACCTTTATCATCGCATATCTTTTTGGCTTCTTCAATAGAAGAGATGCCATAGGAATTCAACACTTTATTGATTTGGTTGATCCTCCTGTCGTAACTTTCAAATAATGGCATATTTTATCCTCCTATTCTTTACGTGGGTCAATAACTTTAACTGCATCTTCCATACGGCCATATTTTCCTGAAGCTTTTTTCAGTGCTTCATTAGCATCAGTACCTGCTTTAATCATGTCCATCATTCTGCCAAGGCTTACGAATTCATAACCAATTATCTCGTTTGATTCACTCAAGCCGATCTTTGTGATATAACCTTCAGCCATTTCAAGATAACGGGGACCTTTAGCTACAGTTCCATATAGAGTACCGGTAACTCCGCGAAGACCTTTACCTAAATCTTCAAGACCTGCTCCGATTGGAAGACCGCCTTCAGAAAAAGCTGTTTGAGTACGTCCGTATACAATCTGAAGGAAAAGTTCACGCATTGCAGTATTAATTGCATCGCAAACAAGGTCAGTATTCAATGCTTCAAGGATTGTTTTTCCCGGAAGAATTTCAGAAGCCATAGCAGCTGAGTGAGTCATTCCGGTACAACCGATGGTTTCAACCAATGCTTCCTGAATAATACCTTCTTTTACATTTAAGGTTAACTTGCATGCTCCCTGCTGAGGTGCACACCAGCCCACACCATGGGTTAAACCCGAAATGTCTTTTACTTCTTTGGCTTTTACCCAACGACCTTCTTCAGGTATTGGAGCCGGGCCATGATTAGCACCTTGTGCGACACAAATCATGCCTTCAACTTCGTGTGTAAAACTCATATCGTTTAATTATTAGTTCTTTTTTAAAGTGTTGCAAATATAATTATTTAAGTGAATGATATTAAATTGAGAATATATCCAAACAAATAATAAAGACTTTTTTAATATTAATTCTGATTTACTGTAGAAAAATATTCAACTGCAACAGCATTTTGTTCATAGGTTCCAAGTAAATAAAGAATATCACCCTTACAAAGAATGTCTTTTGCTGAAGGATGCTCAATTATTTTCTCTCCCCTTTTAATAGCTACAAGTGTTATTCCTGCTTTTTTTCTCAGATCAAGTTCTCCAACACTCTTACCAATAACAACCGGATTTTCATCAAGTTCAACAGCTGATATTTCAATATTGGGTAAATCGTCTAAAAGAGAAGGCTTTTTCTTGCCATCCTTTTCTCTGAATATTCCATAATAATCATCGCGTATGCTACCTAAAATCAAATTAATATTTTTCCTGGGAACTAATCGTTTTGTCAATATTCTTCCAAAAAGATCAATCGCTATTTCAAAGTTTTCAGGGAATACCTGATCAGCACCAAGTTTAAAAAGAGTTTCAATATCATTAATGTCTTTAGCCCTTACGATGATATATATATGTTTATTCAACTGTCTGACCTTTTCAATAATTGTCATAGAAGGAATTAAGCTTCCAACAGAAATTACAATAACGTCAGCAGTTTCAATATGGGCTTTCAAAAGAATAGATTCATTAACTGCATCTCCATAAATAATAGTTTCACCTTTATTTTGTCTTTCTCTGACAGTAACCGGGTCAAAAACAATAGAAACATAAGGCATTTTAAGATGTTTGGCCATCAAAGACAAGCTCAGTGCGCTGCTATCTTTTCCAACTATTACCAAATGATTTTTCATGCCGGGAATTTCAATTTCAGGAAGAGGGAATAATCCTTTTTTCATCAGGTCAGGGACAGGAAGCTTTAAAAGTAAATTAGAAAAAGGACTTGAAAGTTGTAAAATGAATGGTGATAGTGCCATAGAAATCACAGCAACAGATAAAAATAATTGATAATAAAAAGATGAAATAATTGATTTATCCAATCCTATTTTAGCAAGAATAAATGAGAACTCCCCTACCTGGCATAAAGCCAATCCGACTAATACAGTCCCCTTAAATGTATGCCCTAAAAGGAATCCAGTTCCTCCGGCAACAAAAGTTTTAACAGCTAAAAGAATTGTAACAGATATTAAAACAATATTAAAATGGTGGATTACAAAATTCAAATCAAGCATCATTCCAATCGAAACAAAAAAGAAGCTTGAGAACAGGTCTTTAAAGGGAATAAGGCTACCAAAAGCATTGTGGCTATATTCGGACTCGGAAATCATTAAGCCCGCTAAAAACGCCCCAAATGCCAAAGACATACCGAGCTGATAAGTTAGTAATGCAACAGCAAGGCATATTAAAAAAATGCTCATCATAAAAAGCTCCTGGTTTTTAGCAAAAGCAATGACTCGCATTAGCTTAGGGATAAGCCATTTGTTTCCAATGTATACAAAGCCGATAATTACAAGAGTTTTAACAAGCAGGATGAATATCTGACTAGAGTAATTAATATCCTTGTCTCCAAAGAAATCGCTGAAAAGCAATAATGGGACAAGCATCAGGTCCTGGAATATCAATATTCCAAGTACTGTTCTTCCATAATTTGAAGTAAGTTCAGATCTTTCCTGAAGAAGTTTCAACACAAGAGCAGAACTGCTCATTGCAGCAATAAAACCAATAAATAATCCGGTTTTTACATTAATACCCTGAACCCTGAATATAACCATGAATAAAAGAGCCGTAATAAAAACCTGTATCAATCCTCCAAGAAATACTATTCTTCTGATTTTAAGAAGGTGCTTTAATGAAAACTCCATTCCAATAGAAAAGAGTAAAAGAACGACTCCAATCTCAGCCATCAATTCAATATTATGCTGAGAACTAATCAATGAAAGAAGATGAGGACCTGCTATAATACCGGTAAGTAAATATCCGACTATAGTCGGCATCTTCATTTTTGTAAATATGAGATTTACAAAAGTTGATAGAGCAAAAATAATTACTATGTCCTTAAGGATTGAGAGTTCCACAATAAAATACCTTTTAATTTTTACTCACTAAAACATAAAAGTAAAATGATAATTCCAATTATAACTTATATTTTTCTCCTTTTACATATCTTATAACCTCAACGTCTTCGACAAAGATGAGTCCGCCTTTTTTAGATTTATCCATCAATTCTTCAGCTAATGGAATAAAAGATCTGATTTTTGCTTCTTCATCAATAATTTCGATGACAACGGGGAGGTCACCCGAGAGAGCAAAAATTCTCATAGTATGAATAGAATGGCTGGCGCCAAAAGACATTATACCCCTATAAACAGTAGCACCTGCCAATTCGCATCCTCTTGCTTCTTCAACAATACATTCATAGAGACATTTACCATTAACTTTATCAGAATCACCGGTATAAATCCTTAATAATTTAGCTTTCCCCTGAAGTTTCATATTTAGAATATTAAACGAATTAAAACTATTCCAGCATAAACTGCCAATAAACCAAAGGCAACACTACCAAAAGTATTAATTAGCAATAAACCAATAGAGCCGTCTTTCAACAACATAAGATTATCATAACTGAAAGTAGAAAAGGTTGTAAAGCCTCCGCAAAAGCCTACCGCCAGGAAAAGTCTCATTTCTGCTGTCAGTATGTTTCCCTTTTCAGATAAAGCATATACAATTCCAATCAATAAACATCCTAAAATGTTAACAATGAAAATTCCGGCGGGGAAGCCTGATGAAAAAAACTTTCCTGCAGCCAATTGGCTTAGATATCTGGTTATACTTCCTAGAAAGCCTCCAATGCCAACTATTAATAAGTTTCTTATCATTTTAAATTATTTCAAAAGATATATCCTGATAACTTTACAATACAAAATACAAAAAAAAACCGGTAACAACCGGTCTTTTTTTTATATCTATCGTGACATTTACTTTTTAGGTGTAAAAGAAAATCCTGATATTGAATACCCTGTAGTTGAAAATGAGCTTGATTTATTCAAATCAATACTTTTAACAGTAGTTACTGAACTGGATTTATCTTTTTTGGATTTGAATTCATACTGAATTACCATTCCTTCAAAACCTTCAGTCTTAAAATTGGATCCATAACTTGAATTCTTGAAAATCTTATTATTGTTAGCAGAAATATCCTTGGTTACCCATGCAATCGAAATTTCATCATTTGTTTCACACTTATATTCCTTACATTGATAACCGCTGATTGATTTTGAATTGCCGGTTTTGGCCATTTTACAATCTTCTGTTTCAGTATTTCCTTCTTCGACTTTACCTTCAGTGCTTTGAGTAGTTTTAGCATTAGGATCGAATTTAGAAGCAAACCCCGATTTCCTGCCTTCAGAATCAGTAAGTACCAGCATACATGAGTTCTCAACATCAATAATTGTAGTAGAAGAGTTGCCGCTACCGTTTACTTTCATCATCATATCTGATGTGCTTTCATTTAAACACATCTGATATTCCATTGGATCTGTTTTCTTTCCGCTTGCATCAGTTACTTCAATCAATGTAACTATCTGTGAATTAAACTTATAGTTGTCTTTATGTTTAACCTCTTCAGTACTTACTCCAAGTTTCTTCATGATATTTGACATATCCTGAGACTCGTTCGAACTGCTGCTTCCGCTCTTATCAGAGGGCTCTGTTTCTGAAGTATTTTTGTTCTTTTCTTCCTCTTTGTCATTTTTCTCAAGTGCTTTATCAAAGAGCTTATTTACTTCATTTTCAACTTTCTTATCTACTTCTTTTTCAACTCTGTCTTCGGCAGAATTTTTTGCAGAATTAATAGCACCTCTGGCAATATTCCTTAATATTTGTGCCTGAGAAGGAATAATAAGCAAAAGCATTATCGGCAGTAAAAGCAAGAATGACTTTTTCATATTTCTTAATTTTTTTTTAGGTTTTTCAATTAGTATTACAATAAAATTATGTTCTTTAAATTATACCATTACAAATGTAAGAATTTTTTATAAAACGTATCAATATCAAGGCCAAAGCAGTTCAAATCCGTTATGATCCCTTATCCTTTTAGCATCACAATCACACAACTCAGTTAAAATTACTTCAAGTACCAGCCAAACTTTTACACCTCTTCGGGCACATCCGGTAACAACCTTCTCTCTCCTGCCGGCCGATAAATGTATATGTGAAATCAAATTCCCTTCTTCATTCGGGAAGATAGTTCCAAAGCCCTCAACTTCACAGGCATCTTCAATGATATGCTCCATAGGCTCAATTAAAGGAGCTCTGCTGATTCTGGGTCCGACAACAAGTTTGCTTCCTTTGTCAATGCCCCCGACAATCATAAGTTTTGCAGCATTAATTCCTTTATCTTTTGCAAATCTTTCAACTTCTTCATGTAAAATCTCTCCATCTTCAAGCCTTATAACGAAAGTCCTTCCTGCTTTTGCTTCTGAGTATCTCATTTTATTATTTTTATAGTTAGGTGCAAATTTACTATTTCCGTATGTCATTAAAACAATACTATCTTTGTTTCTTTAAAGTAAAAATATTACCCATGAAACAATTTTTATTAATCTTCATTTTATTTTGCCTGATATTCCCAGCAAAGGCAAGTGAACTAAATAAAAATTCCAATATACTTGATTTTATAAGCTCTATCGGCATAGAAAATGCAAGTGTCAGCATTTATGTTTCTGAAAGTAAAACCGGAAAAACACTTCTTGCTTCAGATCCTCAATTATGTATAACTCCTGCTTCGACATTAAAATTGATTACTTCGGCTACAGCTCTTCAATTAAGTGGCAGTGATTATACTTTTAAAACTATAATATGGACAGACGGAATGATTTCAAACGGGACTCTCTCGGGGAATCTGATAATCACAGGAGGAGGAGATCCAACATTGGGATCTTCCCTGTTCAATAAAAACAATGAAAAAAAGAAATTCCTTTCCGAATGGGTACACGCAATAAAAATCGCAGGTATTGATACAATTACAGGTAACATTACTATTGACCCGTTTATCTTTAGTGATCAGGACATTCCCCGAACATGGATATGGGAAGATATTGGCAATTACTATGGAGCTGCGGCTAAAGGGATTGCTCTGTATGACAACACATTTGAAATAATATTCAACACTTCAGACACTATTGGCAGAAAAACTGAAATTGTAAAATACTCACCACAAATCCCTGATCTTACTTTAAAGAATGAAGTTATTTCATCTTCTGAAACCAGAGATAACGCATATATATTTGGAAGTCCCTATGACAATTTCCGGATTATAAAGGGAACTCTGCCAACAGGCAAAAAAGGATTTTCAGTTAAGGCTTCAATTCCTGATCCGGCAAAGCTACTTGCTTATGAATTAAAAGAAATGATGAAAGATTCATTAATCAATGTTGCAGGGAGCTATGAAGTAAAAAAGCAAATTGACTTCGATAAAATAGATGAATCAAAAAAGATTCTTGAATGGAAATCTCCCCCACTATCAGAAATAATAGAAAAGCTGAACCATGAAAGTATAAATCTCTATGCTGAACATTTACTGAAACATATTGGTTTGACCGTTAAAGGAAAGGGTACAAGTGCTGATGGCATTATTGCAATAAAGGAGTTTTGGACAAACAGAGGAGTTGATACCAAAACCCTTTTCATGGCAGATGGTAGCGGACTTTCAAGATTTAATGCTGTAACTGCTAAAAATCTGGTCGACATACTTGATTACATGTATCAAAAAAGCCCGTACTACAATGTATTTCTCAAATCAATTCCTGTAAGTGGCCAGCAGGGAACACAAAAAAACTATTTTCAGGATTCATTCCTTAAAGGCAAAGCACACTTAAAAACCGGCTCTATGACACGTGTAAGGAGCTTTGCCGGCTACATGACAACCCAATCAGGCAATGATGTCTCAGTTGCAATTATTATTAATAATTACACAGGAAGTTCTTTTGAAATTAAAAAGCTAATAGAAAAATTCTTCGAGTCAGTTTACCTTAAATTATAAACTTTAAAAAAAATATACTAACCAAGTTCCTGATGACACTCTTTTAGCTGTCCTATAATTTGAATTTTCTGAGGGCATTTATCTTCACATTGACCACATTCAATACATGAATCAGCTCTGGTTCCCGGAACCCATTCATTGGTGCCAATTTCAGCGTAGCCATTCTTAGCGTATTCTTTTATATTATAAACCCTGTAGTAGTTCATCATTCTGAAAATATGGGGTATGTTCACTTCCTGAGGACAAGGCATACAATAGCTGCAACCGGTGCAATATAGATTTGACAACTTTTCGTTTTCTACCATTATTGCATTTATAGCCTCAACTTCAGAAGGTAAAAGAGGTTCCCTGTGTGATGAAATCCTTGCATTCTCCTCAACCATGTTAATGTTCTCCATTCCTGAAAGTGCACAGTCAATATTTGGGTTGGCAAAAACAAACCTTAAAGCAAGTTCAGCATTACTTCTTACCTGAATACCCAGCTTTTCAGTTAGCTCCTTAGGAAGCCCTGTAACACGACCTCCACCAAGTGGTCCCATTACAACAACACCAAGACCTTTTTGCTTTGCATAAGCCATTGCCTCTTCGTTACTCCTGTCGACAACACTGTATTGGCATAAAACCGACTCAAATATACCAAGATCAATAAGCTTAATCATGTTAGCCGGTTCATCGTGAAAAGAAAAAGAAATACGTTTTATTAAGCCCTCTGATTTAGCCTGATATGCATCATTCAACCAATCAGCCTTTTTATCGGTGGAAAGAAAGTTATCATATCCTATACCATGAAAATGATAGAAATCAACTGAATCAATATCAAGCTTTTTTAATTGTTCTTCAAGAATACGTCTGTAATCACCTTTCTTTTTAACCAGGTGCCCGGGACTTTTAGTAGAAATGAAGATTTTATCTCTGAATCCTTTTATTGCTTTTCCCAAAGCAATTTCACTCAATCCATTATTATAAAAGTATGCATTATCAAAATAATTGACTCCCAACTCATAGGCTCTCCTGATCATTTCAGTCACCTTATCTTCATCAATCACCAGATTCTCGTTAACTTTAATCATCGGGAATCGCATACATCCAAAACCAAGCGAAGATATCTTAACGCCTGTATTTCCAAAATCTTTGTAAATCATATGTTTGAATAGCTATTTAGAAATCTGAACAATTACATATTCAGAAATTCAAATATGAGAAAAGATTTTCCTTATTCAAACAATTATTCAGATAAGTAATTAAAATACCCTGTATTGCTGAAACTCTCTTTACAGGTGAATCTCAACAATACAGAGTTTGAGAAAATTAATTTTTGAATGCCAGTTTAGCAAACTCATAAAAGCTTCGTCTCCAGGTATGCCATTCATGAGCAGTTCCCTGAGAAACATAAAAATGAGCATTCATACCTGCTTCTTTCAATGTTTCTGTATTTACCTTTGGATCACCGCCAAATCCTTGTCTTGGGTTTGCAAGTTCATGACTACCAAAGCTAACGAACAACATTTTCACATTTTCCTTGAAGCCGGGTGATTTAGCAACATCATCCATACTGAAACTGCCTCCGCTGAACATGCCTATTTGTGAAAACTTATCAGTATTTGCCATAGTGATAATACGTGTTTGCATACCTCCCATCGATAGACCTGCCATTGCACGATTCTTTTGATCAGCAATGACACGATAATTAGCTTCCACAAAAGGAATCAGATCATTAAAAAGGACATTTTTAAACTCTCCTGCAAAGTCAAAACCCGGTCCTGAACCGGGTGCTCTTGGTTCACGAGGTCTCTCAAATTTAACACTGCCATTTTCCATTACTATGATAAAAGGAACTGCTTTACCTTCAGCGAGTAAGTTATCCATAATCAAATTAGCATGCCCTTGATTGCCCCATCCTGTTTCATTTTCACCCATACCATGTTGCAGATATAATACAGGATAACGTTTCGAATTGTCTTTATCGTAACCCGGAGGTGTATAAATATAAGCACGACGAACTCTGTCCGATGTTTTGGAATAATACTGTACCTCACTTAATTTACCATGAGGAACGTTTTTTAAAGCAAAGATATCCTGATCATCGGATGGAATTTCAATACCACTTCCCCAGCGGCTTGCGCCATAGAAATACAAACTTCCGGGATCAGGAACTGATGCACCGTCAATATTCAACTGATAATAGTGAAATCCAACATCCTGAGGTGCAGATTCTCCTGTCCATACTCCCTTGTCATCTTTAACCAGGTCGTATTTTACAGCACCGATATCGAGTTGAACCTTATTGGCTTCAGGTGCAGAAATTTGTACCCTTACACGACCTTCAGAATTTACCTGAGGGAATTGTTTGTCAGGTTGATTTACTGAAGACGGTTTAAAATCTTCAATAACATTTTGTTGCTGTGCCCGACATAATGAACCGGAAATTCCCAGCATAAATATTAAAACAAATAGATTTTTCATAAATTATTTAATTAGAATTGATAGATGTTTAACTTTCATTAAAACTTATTTTAGTCCTGTATTTGTAATACGGAAATAATCGAATGCAACATCAAAAGGTGTATTCGGTTTAGTCGTATCGGAGTTGAAATAGAAAGTGCTTTTCATACCCTGAATAATTATTCCATCACAAACCAGCAATCCTGCTTTTATGTCTTTCAATAAGATATTAGCTGTTCCCAGCTTATCAAATTTAACTCCGTCCAATGAATAGAAAGCAGAATAAATACTTCCCTGTTTCTCCAGTTTTAATATCAACGCATTATTGCCCGTAATTTCTTTTTTAAGATTAAAAGAAGCTATCGACTTGGCAATTCCTTTTTCTTCAATAATCAAATCGATAGTACCGGGTTGTGTTTCAGGAGCTGTTCTGTCACCGCCACCTCTCGAGGTTTTTGTAACAGCTCTAAGCACAAGTTTTACAAAGTAGTCATCGCTTTCGTAAACTATAATACCTGCATTTTCAGGTTGTGACGGAACCCTCGAGCCAATCAGTTTTGTTTCGATTGTCCAATCGCTATTTGCACTCTGCAACAACAAATTCTTTGCATTATTAACTGCTTCAGAAACATCACCTGATTCACTTGTTATACTCAGGCTACCTGAATTCTTCAACAGATTGAAGTTATCCTTGCTTTCTCTAATCCAATTCCATTGACTGCCTATCGATACGTTAAATTCATCACTTATTGATTTAACATCAAAATTCAAATAATAATAATCAGTTTCCAGGGTGATATTGTCGATTAATTTAACAACTGCTGTTCCCGGTACACCTTTGGCTTGCTCAATATCAACATTAATGTCTTCACTTAATGCTGAAGCAGTTACAACCGGTACCTTTGAATTATTTTTCAAAAGGTAGCTGTACGATTTTACATTTTTATCAAAACCCGTGATTGGTTTCCCATTCACGGTAATTGACTTTGGAGTCAGATCAGGCATAACCTTTAAAGGATAAGAACCTGAAACCGTTTTCTCTTCGACAGTAACATAAGCAAAGACAGTTGCAGCCCCAACACCGGTTGCTGTAACCTTTCCATTGTCATCGACACTTAAAACCGATGGATTATTGCTTTTATATGTAACTTTTGCTTTGGAAATGTCATAAAAACTATCATCAGACATACAAGCAGTTACACTAGTCTGAACGGTATTACCCGGTCGCAATATCACCTTGTCAGTTTCAGCCACAACAGTTGTAAGTATAGGTTTATAGCTGCCTTTCATGATAGCTTCAACTTTTCCTTTTATATCTTTTGAAGAAGCCCCGATTTCAAAGATATATCTTCCCTGATCGTAGGTTGTCTTTCCTTTTTCAGCATCCCAGAACCAAAGATCTTCACAATCAATATCAATAGACACTGTTTTTATTTGACCTTTCGGAATGGATACCCTTTTAAATCCTTTTAATCGTTTTATTGGTCTTTGAAGAGATTTCTGAGTGTCAGGAGTTCTCACATAAACTTGCACCACTTCGTCTCCATCAACTTTTCCTGTGTTCTTTACATCAACACTCACTATGACTTTATCGTTGGGTGTAATGTTATTTTTACTAATATTGAAGTTGCTGTATTCAAAAGTTGTATAAGATAAGCCATACCCGAATTCATAAGAAACATCTTTATCGAAATACCAGTAAGTCCGGCCATTAGTACCATCACCCCGTAATGAATAATCATTAAATTCAGGAAGATCTTTAACTGATTTATGCCATGTAACATTAAGCTTTCCTCCGGGGTTAACGTCTCCAAATAAAATTTTAGCTATTGCAGTACCCTGGGCTTGACCATTGTAACCAGTCCAAATAATACCCGGTATGTTTTGAAGATTTTTAAATTGCTCTACTTCAACCATTCCCATTGTTTGCATCACCACAATAGTATTTGGGTTAACAGCTGCAACGGATTTAATAAGTTCATTCTGATTTCCGGGCAAGGTTATAGAAAACCTGTCGGACTCTTCTCTTCCTGTACTTTGATCAGTGCCAACAAAAATAATTGCAACATCGGCTGAAGCAGCCATATCAAGAGTTTCTTTATCAGTCTCGGGTGCTTCAGCTTTGCGATATACAAAAAATAAATAACGATGTAATAGTTAATGAACCAAGTATTAATAAGACTATTTTAAATAGTTTGGTTTTCATGACAAATTGTTTAATTATAATATTCTGATATGCAAACTGCTTTAAAAAATGTGGGGTACTTTGTTACCGGACTAAAAAACCGGAATACCCCACATATCATAGTAATAAAACCAAGCAGCTATTCTTTAAAAAGAAGTGGTGCAAGTTGGTATAAGCTACGGCGCCATGTCAAAAACTCATGAGCAGTATTTTCAGAAATATAAGATACTGCATTAAATCCTGCATTCTTCAATGATTCAGCTGAACTTTTTACTCCATCAGGCCTTTCTTTGCTACCACAGCTTAAGAAAATAAGTTTTACCTTCGATTTATCCTTAATATCTTCAGGAGCATATACTCCGCCACTTAATAATGCATAATGAGAAAACACATCAGGTTTGTTTAACGTGATTGTTTTTGTTTCCATTCCGCCCATCGACAATCCTGCCATAGCACGGTGCGGCTGATCTGCTATTGTATTAAAATTAGCATCAATATATGGAATAAGTTCATCAACAAGGACTGTCTGGAATGGAGTGATATCAAAACTTTTAAGCTGTCCCCATTTTAATTCGTTAGTCATTCCGTAAGTCATAACAATTATAAAAGGCTTGATTTTACCTTCTGCAATAAGATTATCCATTATCAGATTTGCATGTCCCTGACTACTCCAAGCTGTTTCATCTTCACCCCAACCGTGTTGAAGATAAAGAACAGGATAACGTTTCTTTAAATCTTTACCATACCCCGGAGGAGTATAAACAAAAGCTCTGCGTGAAGTGTTTGTACTTTTAGAAGGGAAAAGAATTTGCTGAACATTACCATGAGCTACATCTTTTAAAGCATAAAAATCCTGATCATGAGCAGGAATTTCGATACCACTTTCCCAACGTACTGAACCATAGTAATTCAAAGCACCCGGATCATTAAATACACCACCATCAATAGTAAGATGATAGTAATGGAAACCTTCATCCATTGGACCTTCGGTTGTACCAACCCAAACTCCTTCATTATTCTTAGTAAGGTTAGTGCCTCCTTTTCCTCCAAGACCAAGGCTTACATTAACACTTTGAGCATTTGGAGCTTCAATACGAAACCGGGCATAACCCTGTGAGTTTACCATTGGATATTCTTTACCCGGCTGATTTTTAGTGGAAGGTTTAAAATCTTCAATAACAGCCGGCTGGCTTGTTTGTGCAAAACTCACCGAACTTGATATTGATAGAAATAAAACAAAAGAAAAAAAATGTCGTTTCATAGATCTTTGATTATAGTTATTTGGTAAAAGCAATTCTTTTTCGAAAAATATTGCCTCTACATTACCAAAGTTCAACTAAATCAAAGAAAAAGTATTTTAAATTTAGGTAAAAGATTTGTGATTATGGATAATAATGGATTATTATGGAAAAATGCTTCAAATTTATACCTCAGGCTACTTATTCAATATATCCGGTCACACCATTTTAAAAAATCAAATTTCCATGCTGAAACAGCGCTTTTTTCATCATAAGCCAATCCGAAACCATGACCTCCGTCAGGATATACATGTAATTCTGAATTTTTCA
Source organism: Prolixibacteraceae bacterium (assembly GCA_017998095.1). Next base: position 43,355 of record JAGODU010000001.1, read on the forward strand.
CTTCTTTAGAAACCTTTTCCAAATACGGTAATACTTTTTTCATAGGTAATTTTTTATCATTCTGCGCAATAGCCATAAAAAAAGGAGGCAACTTATACTTATCCTTTACTGTATTGATCTGTTTGACATAATTACCATGATAAATTAAAGCAACAAAATCAGGTTTCCAATCGTAGTCTCCGTCATAGTATTTATAAACCATTCGTTCAGCCAGCCATCCACCTGCCGAGAATCCCATTATTCCAATTTTGTCTTTATCAAAATTCATGCTAACAGCAAGTTCTTTCATAGTAAGCATGGCTGTTCTGGCATCCTTATAAATAGCATTTTTATATTCGTCCATATCAATTACCCACTTACCTTTGGCATCTTTCCTGTTAGTCCTGTATTTCAAAACCATACACGTTATTCCATGTTCACTTAACCAGGATGCAATATCGGTTCCCTCTTTGTCAATCCAGACATCTTTAAATCCACCGCCGGGAAAGATTACCAATCCAATATTTTTGTTGGTTTCTTTTTTAGCCGGAAATATCATATAGGTTGGTTCCGACACAAAACTGTAAACCCTGTTTAAGCCGGTAACGGATTTAGAATTGACAAGAGAGTCAACATAACTTTCCGCTGAAGGATGAATGATAGGATTGTCTTTTATTCCATCTTTATATAAAGGCCTTTCAACAGGAAGTTGTCCAAAGACATTTACTGCAACAAAAATGCAGGTAATAAGAGTTGTAATTTTCATTTTTAAAATTTTTATTATAATGGTAAAGTTCAAAATATAGCTCATTTAAATTTCCCTATTGACTTTCTAAAAACATTGGCTTTACTGAAGAATTCTTCATCCTCGCCAAATTCCATAATTCTGGCAACATTTCCATTACACACCTTGCATTTACCCTTCACCATAATATCATTTAAACTGGTAAGGTATATTTTTTCAACAACTATACCTTTTTCAGCAACACCTCTACAATGAACACAAAACACACCCTTTTCCAGCAAATAATTGTAATCATGCATTCTTTCTTCGTCCAGTAAAAAGACTAATTGAAACCAGGATATTTGTATTTCTGATTGCCTATTCATAAAATGCTTCTATTAAGAATACTTATCGCTAACTGTTTTACCACTTCGGATTCCTCTGATTTACTGTTGGCAATAAAAAGAGTTAGTGCTGCTAATGTCGCATTATCAATTATTGGCAGTCCATCTGGTTTTAGTAAAGAATTGTTTTTTTTCAAAAAATAAATAAAACAAGCTGCTGCTATGCGTTTGTTCCCATCAATAAACGAATGATTTTTAGTAATAAAATACAGTAAGTTCGCTGCCTTTTCTTCGATAGTTGGGTATAGTTCAACTCCATCAAAACTTTGCTTAATCTGATTGATTGAGCTATGAAAACTTTCATCTTTTGGCTTGGCAAATACATCTGACTGAAATTCGGAATGCATAGTATTAATCATATCCATATACTCTTTGTAGCTCGGAAAATTGGTGTTATCTTTATTACGTCCATTTTTATCGAGGGTCCCGTGGTCGTAATCGTCAAGAAGCTCTAGTCCCTTGGCAAACACACGAAGCATTTCAAATTCTTCGCCAGTTGTTTGTTCCGTAATAACCCGATTCATTATGCGAATTCCGGTTTTGAGGTAATTCACTTCCTGTTGCTTCTGCTCTAACCTTCTTTCATTAATGGCATAACCTTGAACAAGATAATCTTTGAGGCGCTGGGTTGCCCATTGGCGAAACTGAATACCTCGTTTGCTATTTACCCTATAACCAACAGAAATTATTATATCAAGATTATAATGATCAATTTCTCTATTTACTTTGCGCTTCCCTTCTTCTTGAACTGTTCGGAATTTCCGAACAGTTGAACCCCTCATTAATTCTCCTTCAGAAAAAATACGATTGATATGCTCACTGATATTGGCTTTACTTGAATCAAACAATTTAACCATCTGATTTTGGGTTATCCAAACCGTGTCAACATCAATCTGGACTCTTATTTCTGTTTCATTATCGACACTTTTAAATATCTCAATTTTATTTTCCATATCAAGTATATCATAAATTGGTATAATGAAATGTTCAAATCCTCCGAATTTTATCTTTATGCAATTTATAATAATCTTCTCTTCGATAAAAATCGTTATCGTTTATTTCATATCTGATTTTCAGTCTATCACCATATTTTCTTTCTATCTCTATTCTCTTAATATACTTGAACCACACTTTTGCATATTCATTTTCAGATACATTCCCCGTTTCAACTTGTTTAATGAAATCATTCTGCCTTTCAGTAATTGGGTTTATTTTACAAAGGTATAGTGCCTCCATCCACGCTCCATAATTCTCAAGTAAATCAATCTCTACAAGATTAAAAATCTCTCTTGAACAATTTACATTAAACTTTGTCTTTAAATATTCCAAATGACTTTCTTTTTCATGCTTTGTTTCGTAAATAGCATTAGATTCAAGCAAAATTTCTTGTTCTCCTTTTGAAGTTGGTATAATACCATATCTTACATATAGTATATAATCCTCGCCTGAAATATCATTTGAATTTAAATATGGAATACTTCGAAAATATTTCTGCGGGGAATTATTATATTTCTTGTCTAGTTCTATCCATGCCAGCCTACTTTTAATGTTTTTATTTTCATCGACTACCTTTTGAAATAGTGCTTTCTGTTTTTCGTTAAGGATTATATCTTTTTCAGTTAAAACTTTAAACTTCCAATCTACATTTTTAATCATTAAATAATCCTTAGTTATTTTATTTCTGAGTTGCATCTCTTCTGAATCTAAAAATTCTTGAGGCTTAATTTCTATTAAATACCCCGTATTATCATTCCATTTCCTTACTAAGAAATCAGGAATATATTTTCTTGTTTTTTCGTTAATATAATTAGTAACCTCAAGTGTATCCGGATTATAATGAATAGCAACTGGTTCTCTAATCCAACTGCATTTGTTTTCTATGAGTAAAATAAATTTCAATTCCAGAAGAGAATGATAAAAACACCCCTTATATTGAACATTGATTGAATTATAAGGTCTTTTAGTCTTCATATTTGCCATAAGTTTTAAAATTAAGGGAGAATAATGGTAAACTTAAAATTACTGTTTAAAAAACAATTCAAAGTGTATTTGTAAAAATTAAAACATTAACTATCAACCGTTTAAGTAATTTAGTTAAGTTTCCAAATCAAAGAATAAATCTAACAAAATATTTTATAGAATCATATTCATAAGTTACATATAACTTCTAAGTTACCTGGAAGATATCAAAAAAAAAGGCTGCCAATATTATTGAACAGCCTAATTTACCAAACTTATTAACTTAATCCTATTAAATGTCTATCGTTCTTTCAGAACTTGTTATAAAGAAATTATTTAGTGTGTCTTAAAATTCCACTTTGAATTATCACTATTCATATCAAACTTTGCAAGTGTCGGAGTACTGTCTCCTGAAGAAACCAGGGCTAACTTTTCCTTTGAATTTGGAACCACCTTTGGCATTATTCTGTATGTTCCGTCAATCAACTGATCTATGCGCCACAATTGCTCGGGTGCACCTGTAAAAGCAGGAACAGTAATGACTTCTGCTTCTGCTGTTGCTGCCAATGCCCTGTCTGTTCCTTCAATAACAATCTTATAATAAGGACCTCCGGGATATCCTCCTGCATCAGGAACTGCTGTTATTGTCCATTTCTGATGAGGACGGAACATATAATCACCAATTCTTACATCGATATTTCCTTTTGGCCATGTATCAATCACATCTGATAATACCTGCGAAGGAACGGGTTCTATCGGTTCGTTGGGGTCAGGACGAAAACCCCTCATTCTACCAGGCATTCTCACAAAATCGACAACTAACTCCAAAGCATATCCTCGTCTTTCAGATTCAATCTCATAAGTGCCTTCTTTGAAATTATCTCCGGCAACCGGCCATTCATTTTTCCAAAGTAATGGACGGATACCTAAGACACTACGACCACTTTGATCTAAATCTGCTTCATAATGGCACGACAATTTCTGAACACCATCACCAAGGTCTAACAAGCCAAAGTGTCCGGGACCAGTAACTCTTCCGCCGGCTGCAATTACCATCTTTCCACCACCTTTCAGCATGTCTCTTCCCATGTTATCAAGATATGGTCCGGTTACTTTTCTTGATCGGCCAACAACTATGTTGTATGTTGAGTTTGCTCCATCGCAACAAGTTCCATGAGTACCAAGAAGATAATACCATCCGTCACGATACATTAAAGCTGTAGCTTCACAATCAATGGCAATATTTATTGCTTCATTCCCTTCCACACGCTTTCCTGTTTTAGGATCAAGTTCAACAAGGCGAATGAAACCAAAATAAGTTCCGTAGGAACACCATAATCTTCCATCTGTTGGATCCAAAAGAAGTCCCGGGTCAATTGCATCGCAATCTTCCTCTCCATCGGATGAAGCAACCTGAATAGCTTCAGTATATTTGAAATCGGGAGAATTCGGGTCAAGTGTTTTATTCCACATTGTAAGAATTATTCCATTATGTCTGCCTCCAAGTCCACCACCTGTTGCTCCATAAACAATAAGGTAACGATCACCAATTTTTAATGCATCCGGCGCAGCACCTCCTCCGGGTCTTACTCCACCTCCATTCCATGTCCAGCCATCTTCAGATATTAATCCGCCTCCGCCTGTACCAAACGTATAATACTTTCCATCACAGTACATAATTGTCGATGGATCATGTATAAAAGGTTTACCAATTTGTGCTGATGCTGTTCCTGCGAATAACAGTGACAACAGGGCTATTATGCTTAATATTTTAATTTTAGATTTCATCCGTAATTGATTTATATAGAAAATACTCATTTCAAAATTTCCTTATTTTTCCAGTAAAAGACTTGTGGGTTTATTCACAACTAATAGTCAGGTTTTTAACAGGCTGTCCTTTTTCATCGAGAAAGCGAACACAGAAATCACTCATCCCCGGGCCATTGATAACTGCTCCCCTGATTATATTCTTTCCTTTGTTCAAAGTCAGACGAGTTGAAACTCCATCATCCATAACCATGCGTCTGTCTCCTGAAAGCAACAAAGCTTCCTTTCCATTTAGCCACCACATTGATGCTGAATTTGAGCCAACTGCCAATCTTACATTTTTCATTTCTTCCTGACTGTTAACAACAGTTACTGCCCAAAATAAAACCCCGTAAATTTGTTTATTTAAACCTGAGGCAAAACGAAACAACTTTACGTTGAAGTTTTTACTATCCATTGCATGCCAGGTTAATTCCTGTTCTTCTACTTTTACCTTATCACCATTTTTAGGAACAACAGTAAATTGATTTGGGAAATACTCTGTTGAAAATGCTGTTCTTAAGTAGCTGTCTGTGAAAACAGTATTGCTACGATTTGGTTTGTTAATTGGTTCTAAAAGCAACCAACGCTGAATAAAACCATCAGCATCCGGAGTCTTCATTTTTGCTGTAGCCGGAGTGAAGTATTCTGTGATGCTTCGTGGGGTAACGTTTTGAACTGTAGCATCTTTCTTTTCTCCGGATGTTACAGGTTGTCCTTGTAATCCCAGTCCTGCCAAAATTACAAAGCTAATAATCAATAATAACGATTTTGGTTTAGTGTTCATTGTAGCTAATTATAGTGTTTATGATTGTTTCATTCTAAAGAAAATCATTTTAAAAATGATAGAATTATTAATTTTTATATAAGACTACGAAAAAGCCTAAAAGTTTAAAGAAGATTTATAATTATTGGCTCAGAAAAAAGAATATACTACTTCATATTTTTTAAAATTTCCTTACCAAAATCCATACATTCAGTGCGTTTCAGATTATCATATTCTTCCATATTAGGAAAAGACTGCATTTGTTTCCTGACATCAGGTTCCAAAAGCCCCCAGGTAATACGACCTAAAAAAACTTTTGCCGGCACTCTTTCAACGCCGGTAAGTTTAACCAGATGATTGTCGAAGAAACTTTGATATTGATTTTGAGTAACTGCTTGTCTCATGTTTCCGCAAACAGCAAAATATCCTCTGATTTTATTTTTAAATTCATCTTTGTGTTTGATTAAATAATCCTGCAATTCCTTTGGAGTAACGCCACTTCTAATTGAGCCCCCTACGATAATATGTTTGTATTTAGACAAATCCGGATTCTCACGAACATCAAAAACTTTGGCTATTCCATCCATACCTTCAGAAATCCAAACACCTGCATCACGTGAAGTTCCACACCACGTTCCATAAAGTATAGCCCATTCAACATTTTCAGTAGTGGGATAATATTCCAATGCCATGGCTTTACGATGTAAAAGTAAAGCTCCGGCAGCTACAATACCTGTCTTAAAGAAGTCTCGTTTGTTCATGTCCATTTTTTTAATAAGTGAAAAAAGTTAAAAGTATATCAATAATTCTTAAGGAAAAATTAGAGTTAACATTGTCATTTATAAACCTTTGATTACTTTATTATCTATAATCTTTTTTAAAAAAGAAACAATTTTTTTTAATTTAGACTATTCATAAGTAATTAAGTTTAAAGTCATAAAACAGAAATATTACCTTTTACCCATCCACCTTTTATATGGCCTGAAGAAGGGGAACACTTTCATCATGTCCTTTTCAAGTTTTGAAACACCATTGATATTAAATGCAAGATTAATGCTTCCGCCAAATGTTCTGCTATGAGAGCTGATAGCTAGTCCCCAGAGGTTATTTGTTGAAATAGAAAATCTAATTGATTCGCTTTTAAATGAAATTCCAAATGGTATATTTAAATACGACCTGTTTGTAAGGTTCAATCCGGCAGAAAGAGTCCAGTAGTCGTTTAAATAATAATCACCGGAAATCAGGAATGATTCATCGATAAATTTATCGATAAAAGTCAGTCTATTTACTGCATAAAGGTTTATCTTCCGATCGTATTTGTATTCTGCAGCCAAATAAAGTTTCACAGGTGCAACAGTTGCATGGAAATCATCCCCGGGAGTCATTGCACTATAGAAGAGTGTATCGGCAATACTTATATTTTCCAAATCTTCAATCACAGTTTCATCTTTGGGGAAGTTAACCAGATTTGATATTTCAAGCCCGCTCCACCTGCTTGTTCCATCGATGTTGATGCTATAGTTATCAGTGAGCCAGGTAATGAAACCCAGGTCAAGAATGCTGGCTGAAAACTTAAGTCGAGGGTCATATTTATATTCCATTCCAAAGTCCAGTCCAAGACCGGGATTTCTGAATTGGAACAAGTAATCGGATAAGGAATACTCAGGGTGAAGTTCAACTCCATTGACAAAACCTGCATCGTTGACAGACAGGTCGACAGGGCCGGAAGCCAGAACCTTCCCTTTAAGCCCGATATCTATGTAATCATAAAGCGAATCTGTAACAATAGAAATATTTGCATTTGCATTTATGCCATTCTTTCCAAAGTATAATTTGGCAGCTGCTCCAAAAACCAGGTTGTCATTTAATTCTTTTGAATAAGAGAATTGCCATGTAGAATAGTTCTTTACAGAAATTGGTATGTCAGTTATAAAAGGTTCACTGATAAAAGCGCCATTACCCTTGTTAATCAGCTTAATGATATTTTTCTCAAAGCTTGCTGCGGCATTAAGGTTTTCATAAACCTGAAAACCCCATTTTGCATCCAGCCAATGACCTGAAAAGCGAATAAAGCTCATTGTCGAGTTGAATATCAATATATTTTCCTTTCCGGCTCTTTTATATAGACGATTCATATCAATGATATTCATATTATTTTCTTTTGAAAAAATATCACTAAGTGAAACCGGAAGATTCAGCTCAAAGCTGGTAGCTGATACAGGTAAAACAGAACCCTCAAATTGTACGTCGTTAAGATTAAAGGCAGGATTAAAGAAAAGAGGATTATTTTTATTCTGATAATCAAGAATATTGTGTTGAGCTGAAATATTTTGTCCAAAAAGGACAAAAATAATAAGGATAGAAATCCTCATCAAAGAATGATATATGCGTTTATTATAAATCAGCTGTAACATCAAGTATTATCTTAAGGTCAAAACCATTTTCATATTTAAGTTTAGCCGGTTTTTCACCATCAGAAGGAGATAATATAGTTGCCTCTAAAAGGAATGAATTTGATTTCTTTAAATTTTCAATATCTACTCCTTCGATTACCATTTTATTCTCCGATACAGTTTCTGAAGTAACATTACCAAATTCATCTGTTTGAGCTGCATCAAGCACTTTTACAAATAATTCTCTTCCTGTAGTGGTTTTTGTTAAAGTGTCAAATGGTATGACAGATAAATTAATCTGCAAAGGCATATCATTTCTTGCCCTGAAAATCATTTCAGCACGTTTAACCTTTTCCAGCATATTGGCTGCAGAGAAAAGCAAAGTATCGTAAAAAGTAAAAAATCCTCCTTTAACTAAAATAGGCACTTCAAATTCCATCCCTATCCTGAAAATATCATCAGGAGAAACAAAGTTTAAATGCTTGTTATCAGGCTTACCATTAGGGTTAAATATCATACCAACAGAAAAGATAATTGAATCATCGGGTGGAAGCTTAATAAAATCAAGGATATTGGAATTTGAAGAATTAAATTCAAGTTCAGAATATTTAGGAGATTCCTCCTTATTCAATGGATATTCAATAAGATAATCCTTATGGGAAATATCCACAGATTGTCCTTTTGTATTACTTGCTTTGATATTAATATTACTTTCAACAGGAATTCCGATAGGGTTGGTTAAAAGGACTTTAAAAACAGGATCATTACTAAATACTTCTCCCTGGATTTTGTTCCATATTTCCTGATTGAATTTGAATCCTTTATGCGAAAAATCAACATCTCTGTTTCCAAAATAACCTTCAATAAATGAGAACCTCATCCCTCTTAACACTATTGAATATTCATAGCTGTCTGTTGATCTGAGCTTTATAAATTCTTCATCTTCATTTTTATATTCAAAGAAATATTCAAAATGATTAAGCTGATTATTTTGTCCGGCCATAAGCAGTTCGCATCCTGATATATCAATAACCTTATCAATAACACCACTTTTATCAAGTTCAACAGAAAAAGAAACCGGTTTTCCATCCTTTTGTAAATTGAGTAAATTGATAGTCAGAATTCCTCCGGGTTCAAATCTCTTATGAATATTGAAAAGTATTTCTCCTGATTCAATAATTGCCTTACTAATTTCCACCTGGTCAGCAATCTGCATATTAATTTGTTTAATGCCACTGCTGTATTTAAAATCAAAAGAATCAAAAACACCTTGATCCAGGAGAACATCAGTTAATTCGACAGTAATTTCAAAGCCGTTATTCATTTCAATTATAACTTCATCAGGTGTCTCAAAGAAGTGAAGCTTAGTGATTTTGTAATAAATAGGAGCCTTTACACTTTTATTTGCAAGACTGAAAGAGTATTTTTCAGACTCGCCGGGGTTCAATCCTCCCGGTGATTTTTTACCAAACTCAAGAATCTGAATAACGTTCATTTCATTATCAAAAACCTGAAATTCAACTTCGCAATTAGCCGGAAAATTATTTTTAAGTGAAAAATCAATATTACCTGTATTGAAATCAGCCTCACGTATAAAATTAAAATCAGCAATTTCCCATGTCAAGAGTGCAGAATATTCAGCACCAATCTGAGCATCCGGGAAAATATGTCTTTCGCCATCAGAAAAATTAGAAACTTCATCTGAGATTTTAACTCTGTCAATTAGTTCTTTTAAGTTTATCAATTCGTAATAAGTTGAATCTTTCAGGCTTATTAAACCTAAAGTTTCAGAGCTTTCAACAACAGGAATTGCTGACGGTAAAGAGAAAAAATCATTAACAGTAAGTTCAAGAACTTCATCTTCCCTGAATTTAAAAACAAGTTCATTTTCATTTCCGGTCTGGAATAGTGAATCTTCAGTAAAATTAGACAGTATATCGCCCAAAGTAAATGATCCGAAAGCAACAGGAGCTATAAGCTGAGTATCTGTTTTCATTTCGAAATCATTGTATTTGTCCAGACAAGAATTAAAAAGCACAACGATTATGGATATCAGAATTATGTTTTTTAGCCTCATTATCAGAGCATCTTCTTTCAAATAAATGTATACCAATATTTTAAATAAGGTTTCCAAAATTAAACTAAAATGGGCAAAATCCAAATTGCAAAGCTTTAACTAAACGCAAAAACAAAAGGAATTCGTATACTTTAATATTTTGATTCAAAAACAAAAAAAGTTTTATCTTAGCCTTTTTAAAACAAAATCAATAATGATATCTCTTGCCAGGAAGATACGCAACTTAATAATTAACATAGTTGATGCGTTTTATGCTCCATTTTCCAAACATATACCTTTGGAAACTTTCAGGTATGGGGCTACAGGTGGAATGAATACCGCACTTGATATTTTTCTGTATTTCATAGTATATAACTTTGTGATTGACAAGAAATTTATTGATTTACAGATTGTGGTTATAAGTCCGCACATTGCAGCATTCTTTATTGTTTTTCCTGTAACATTTTGTACAGGTTTCATACTTGCCAAATATGTAACTTTCACACAATCTCCTTTAACCGGGAAAAAGCAACTTTTCAGATATGGGTTGTCGGTGTCAGGATCAATTCTTTTAAACTATTTATTACTGAAATTATTTGTCGAAGTATGTGGTATATGGGCTACATTGTCAAAAATTCTGACAACGGTTGTTGTAATTATTTATAGCTATATAATTCAAAAGCATTTCACCTTCAGGACAGGGAAGAAAGCCCTTGCAAAAGCCAGGCTTTTAAATGATCAATAAAATTTAAAAGCCACCTTGTCGAGGTGGCTTAAAAATCTAATAATAACCCAGTCAATTAATTAAATAAACCTACTATTTAAAAAATTGATTTATTTTCAATACTTTGTGTCAATTCAAATTATTCTGTTCAGTAAATTATTTACAAAATTTCTTTCAAATATATAAATAAGTTATTTATTGACCGCATCTATAAACTTTTAGAATAAACTTTAATAATGTTTTTTTATTCTTTTTTAATAAAAATCATAAAAAGGTTTATTAGCAATTAAGCTCATAAACCTTTTAAAATCTAAAATCTATGAAAATAACTATTTACTAATTAAAATTGGCCAACCTTCATTGTCCCAGAATATTTTCTTAGTAATAAGGATGGGTTTCCCCTTGTCTTTTTTCAGGTATCCATGACAGAGAAGATAATCATCGTTATTTAAATTACTTATTGCACAGTGACCTACGCCATAAAAGGTTTCATCGCCTGAAAGGATTAGAGTTCCTCCCCCGTTCAACATTGAAACTCCGCTTTTATCCAAATATGGTCCGGTAAGTGTTTTTGATCTTCCTACTCTTACATTGTAATTGCTTTTCTCACCTCTGCAACATAAATCATAAGATGCAAAAAGATAAAAATATCCATTCTTTCTATAAATGAAAGGGGCTTCAATAGCAGCATCTCCCGGATCAGTTTCATCAAGGAACCTGTCTCTTTCCCTGGAGGCAATAGTATGCCATTCTTCAGGTTTTGCAATAGATAAAAGATCGTTATTCATTTTAACTAACTTCAAACCACCCCAGAATGATCCGAATGCTATCCATGGAACTCCGTTTTCATCAAATATTAAATTGGGATCAATTGCATTCCAGTTATCTCTTCCCGGAACAGATTCAATAATCTTTCCATAGTCTTTCCACATAAATTCCGGATTAGAATGATTAAGAGTTGCATTAGTAGCAACTCCAATACATGATCTGTTGCTTGCAAAAGAAGAAATTGAATAATACAGATAATATTTGCCATTATGAAAAGAAATATCAGGAGCCCAAATGTTTCCGTCAAACTTAGGGACTTCCTTTTTAGCCCATTCAGGAGAACTCTTAAATACAGGACCAAGATATTGCCAGCTAATCATATCTTTTGATTTCAAACTGGCAATACCTACTCCGGTATTGAAAAGATAATAAGAACCATCAGCTTCAATAGCTACAGGATCATGAACAATAGTATAATTTTCCTGAGCACTACATTTAAAGTAAAAAGTAGTGACAAGTAATATTCCAAAAACACCTAAACTCAAAATTATACTCTTATTCATAATTTAATCTATTTTTTGATCTTAGCTTTAATTTGTGTAAATGAATGAGCCGGGAAGCTATATGTTAGAACATTACCCTTAGCCTTTACAGATGATTTTTGCTTAGTTTCAACCAATTTTTTTCCAAAATCGTTGGTAGCTTTTGTATCCGGACCGTTGACTTCCATTATTTTGCATTCACCTTCAAAATCACCAGATTGGGAAATAATATCTGTTGTAATAGCTTTATCTTTATTTCTGTTAATAACATTAATGATTAATTCATCATTATAATAAGTTGCTGAAGCATCAATATATGGCACATTTTCCTGTTTGGTTGTTGATTCACCCAATCCAATAAAGAATTCTTCAGTATTATAAGTTTCGCAATCAACAAACAAATCCAGAGAGGTACCGTGAACATTCTTTGAGAAGAGCTGAAGAGGATAATAAATTGTTTGAATAAACATTCCCTTTTCATCAGTAAATATTGGGGCAATTACATTAACAAGCTGAGCCATATTTGCCATTTTTACGATGTCTGCATTTCTAACAAAGGCATTTAGAAAACCTGCTATTACAAGAGCATCTTCTAGATTGTAATGTTCTTCAAGAGCTCTGGTTCCTGCCATTGTTTCATCAGTACGTGCACGATACCATGAGTTATATTCATCCCATGCTATGTAAATTGGTTCTCTGTTTCCACGATCAGCATTTTCCATTTCCCTGTCAATTAGGCCTTTCACAACTCTGGTACGTTCTTCAAGGACTCTCGGAGTAGACATATAGTTGTAATAATTATCATCTGGATTTCCCACATACATATGAAGAGCGAGATAATCAACCACATCTCTTAATTCTTTGAGAATAGTTGCATTCCATTCATTTGGATCAGCATTAGGTCTGTAATTTGAAGAACCTGCTGCAATCAGTTTTATATCAGGAGAAGTTAATTTCATTAGTTTAGCAGCTTCACGCGCTTTCTTTGCATAGTCATCAGCATTGAGGTGTCCCATCTGCCAAAAGCCATCCATTTCATTACCTAAGCTCCAATATTTAATATTATAAGGTTCTGCGTAACCATTTTTCTTTCTAAGTTCTGCATAATAAGGTCCTGAAGATACATTACAGTATTCAACCCATTGCTGAGCTTCTTCGATAGTGCCTGTTCCCATATTGACAGAAAAATAAGGTTCCGTGCCCATTTCTTTTGCATACTGAACAAATTCATCTGTACCAAAACGGTTTGATTCAAGGCGTGCCCATGCAAGTTCCATTCTTGGTGGCCTTTGATCTTTTGGACCAATACCATCTTTCCAGTGGTAGTTTGATACAAAATTTCCACCGGGATATCGGGTTATAGAAACATTAAGATCTTTTACAGCCTCAAGGACATCTTTACGAAAACCTCTTTCATCGGAAAGTGGTGAACCTTCATCATATATACCTCCGTATACACAACGTCCCAGGTGCTCAACAAAATTGCCGTAGATATTTTTATTTACCTCGCCTATCTTTCTGTCAAGGTCTATCTTAATTCTGGCGTTTTGTGCATTTGCCATATTCGCAATTAACAAAAAACCTAACAGGCATTGTAATATTATTCTTATTCTCATATCAAATATTTATTTTTTAAGTTTCAATTTTTAAATAGTAAAGTGAAAATCCCATTGAGAAATACATGTGCTATAAAAAACTATCTTCCATAGTTTAAGCATGAAAAACATTTCAACAAAGCTATAATTCCAATTACTCAGTAAGGAGGACAATTAGATTAATGAGGTGGACATTTGTTTACACTTCATTTTAATAATAATTAATCATTTTTTCGTACATTTAATGCTTTATATACCTTGAATAATAAGGAGTTTTAAATATTTTAGTCATCAAGATCAACTAATAAATTTTACAAGAAAGTCTTACAGGAAGGATATTAAATATGAGAGTTGGATTAATAATTACATTCTTGATTTCGATAATTTTTATAGGTAAATCATCCGGTCAATATAGCACCAATTATCGTTTTGAATACCTGCAAATAGAAGATGGTCTGCCGCAAAACACAATCAATGCAATAGCAAAAGACAGTTATGGGTTCATGTGGTTTGGAACCAGTAATGGCATATGCCGATATGATGGATTCTCATTTGAATCATTCAAACATGATAAAAATAATCCCGGTTCTCTTCCTGATAATATGATTAATGCAATTGAACCAGGTCATGATATGAAATTATGGATAGGTTCATTATCAGGGTTATCTTATCTTGACCCTGTATCAGATCGTATTATTAAGTACTCGACCCAGGAAAACGGATGCGAGCAAATAAGGAAAGTTACTTCTATCGGATCTGGAAATAATGATCTTTGGGTTAGCACATCAGATAACGGGATTTTCTATCTAAGAAAAAATAAGAATTCTAAATATGAACTAATTACTCATTTTTGTGAGCAGGAAAGAAACTTAGCTGAAAACAGTGTAAATACAATCTTCATATCAAGGAGTGATAAAATATATGCAGGAACAAGTTCAGGATTATTTTTATTCAATGACAAAGAAAATCAATTTGAACTTTTTACAGCCGGCAATACAATTACTCAGACCACTTTTGTAAATGATATATTTGAAAACAAATCAGGTGACTTGTTTATTGCTTCTTTTAATGGTCTGGCTTTAATTCGAAAAAATCAGTACACAGCAACATGGTATTTACCTGATCTTTCAAATCCAAATTCATTATCTCATGGTACTATAAATAAAGTTTGTGAGGATATAAAAGGAAGAATAATAATAGGATCACTTGGCGGATTGCAATTGTTCAATCCAATAAACGGGGATTTTCACAGCTTTCCTGAAGAAGGTCCTGATCATTTTAAGCTCAACAATCAGTTTATAAATACTCTATACTCAGATTTATCAGGTAATATATGGGTTGGTACTGAGAAAGGCGGGATAAACAAATTCAATGTTCATCAGAAACAATTTGATTTTTTTACAAATGATCCTAACAATTCCAATAGCTTGAATGTTAATACCGTTAATTCCATTTATAAGGAAAATGGCTTTTTATGGATAGGTACTGCCGGTGGTGGATTAAATTCTGTAAATCTTAAAACAGGCAAATTTGCTCATTACAGGTATAGCGGATTTAATTCAGGTTCAATTAGCAGCGATTACATCTCTTCTATTTTAAGAGGCAGCGACGGTAACCTGTGGGTAGGATCATGGGGTGGTGGATTAACTTGTTTTCATGGTTCTTCTGAAAATCCATCAATACAAAGAATAACAGCAAACACACCAGGTTACCGAAATGATCTTGTAGACTATTTCGTATCAGCATTATGGAATGATCAAAAAGGTTTCCTGGTCATAGGAGCTCAGGGAGGACTTTCAGTTTTAAATTATAAAACACATACTTTCACAACTCTTATTTCTCCTTCATCATCTTCTATTCCACAAATAACAGAAGTAGGTTGTCTATTAAAAGATTCCAGAGATTATTACTGGGCAGGAACAAGAAACGGACTCTTCAGATTCCCGGCAGGCTCAGTTAAAGAAATTGAAAATCCGGTTCTTGAAGTTGAAAATCTACAATTCTTTTCAAATATCCCAAACGATTCATTATCACTTCCCGGAAATTATATTATATCACTTATTGAAGATTCAAAAGGAAATATTTGGGCAGGTACTTATGGTAATGGTTTTTGTAAAATTAATGTTCAAAAAGATGGAACACTGAAATGTACAACCTACTCCCAAAAAGACGGATTATCCAATAATGTAACTTATTGTCTTCAGGAAGATAAATTGAGGAACATATGGATTAGTACTGATTACGGGCTTTCCAAATTTAATCCTGATTCATTATTATTTAGAAATTTCTACAAACAAGACGGATTGCTAAACAACCAGTTTTATTGGTCTGCATCTTTTCGTGACAATGAAGGTGTTTTATATTTTGGAGGAACCGAAGGACTAAATTATTTCAACCCTAAAGAAATAATTGAATTTAAACACCTTAATTCACCAAAGATTACTAAACTCAAAATATTCAATACAGAAATAAAAAGCGGAGATAATAGACACAATAAAATTGTTTTAAGAAAGCCAATATATACTTCCGACACAATATTGCTTTCATATCGTGACAACAACCTCTCTTTCGACTTTTCATCATTTGATTTCAATCTTCCTGAAAAAACAAACTTTGCTTATATGATGAAAGACATTGATAAAGACTGGATTATCGTACCGTCACAAAGGCGATTTGCTACTTATAACAACCTTCCTGCCAAAACATTTGATTTTTTAATAAAAGCCTCAAATTGTGATGGCATATGGAATGATTCTCCAACAAAAGTCACAATAATAATTACCCCTCCCTTTTGGAAAACAACCTGGTTCAGAATACTCTTTATCATAATTGTTCTTCTTGCTACTTTCTTTACGATTCAATATCAGATGCAAAGAATTATTAATCAAAAGAGATCGCTCGAAGAAAAGGTACATCAAAGGACAAAACAGATTGAAGAACAAAAGATAATGCTTGAAAAACAAGCTGACGAACTTATTATATCTAATCAGAAACTTGAAAGAAGACAAACTCAGATTGAACACCAAAAAGAAGAACTTGAAAAAATGAATAATGAAATATCATCACAAAGAGATGAATTGATTGTTCTTAATAACAAGGTTGAAGAAATAAATAAACAACAAATGTCTTTCTTCACAAACATTTCCCATGAATTCAGAACTCCATTAACATTAATTATTTCTCCGATTGAAAGACTGATAACTAAAATGAATCCTTCTGATGATGCAGTTGGAGTGCTTAAGTTGGTAACAAGAAATGCTCAGAGACTTCTTCTGCTTATAAATCAACTTCTTGAAATAAGAAAGATTGAAACAGGGAATCAAAAATTAAAAATTGAAAAGACTAACGTTACTGATTTTATTTCAGATATATTTTCCTCATTTGATGCTATTGCTCAAAAGAATGAAATAAACTTCAAAAACAATATAACTTGTGATACAAATGAAGTTTGGATTGACAAAGAAAAGTTAGAACATATACTCTATAATCTTCTTTCTAATGCATTTAAATTCACACCAAAGCAGGAACAGATACATCTTGATGCCTTTACATCAAACATTAATAATACCGATTTTCTCACTTTATCTGTAAAAGACACAGGTACAGGAATACAGAAAGAACACATAAACAAATTATTTGATCGTTTTTATCAGGTTCCAGAAAACCGCACACAAGGAATTACCGGAACCGGTATAGGTCTTTCTCTTGTCAAAGACCTTGTAGATGCTTTACACGGTAATATTGACGTTAAAAGCGAACCTGGTCATGGGAGCATTTTCACAGTTACTATTCCGGTTTCAAAAAATGCATTTAGTGAAGATGAAATTGAATATACCGAACTGGAATATGAGTCAGATCTAAAAGACAAAATCAATCTTATATCTGAAAATATAGATGAAAATGAGCAAGCAAGTGTTAATTACAATTTGGAAGAAAATGAAACAATTTTAGTTGTTGAAGACAATCCCGACATGAGATCCTTTATTTGTTCAAACCTTTCAGAGCATTTCAAAGTTATTGAAGCGGAAAATGGGTTAACTGGCTATGAGCTGGTCAAGGAAGAAGAACCCTCGCTTGTTATCAGCGACATAATGATGCCTGTAATGAATGGTCTGGATCTTTGCAGGAAAATCAAAAACAACTTATATACAAGCCATATACCGGTTATTTTATTAACTGCAAAGGGTGAAGTTGATGATTTTGTTGAAGGACTTGAACAAGGTGCAGATGATTATATTTCAAAACCTTTCAACTTTGAAATATTAATTGCAAAAGTAACTGCAATCATTGAAAACAGGAAGAAGCTGAAAAACAGGTATAACTCTGCTGAAAATATAAATCCGGATGAACTAACCATATCTAAGCTTGACAATCAATTCATTAGTAAGGTAAACGAAATAGTTGAAAAGAACTATAGCAAACCTGAATTTGATGTAATGCAATTTGCTTCAGAAATGTTTGTCAGCAGAAGTCAGTTATATAAAAAGCTTAAAGCAATAACCGGACTTTCAAGCAATGACTTTGTTAATGTATACAGACTAAAGAAATCAGTTGAACTATTAAAACCCGGTGATATGCAGATAAGTGAGGTTGCTTATGCTGTAGGTTTTAACGATCCGAAATACTTCAGCAGGATTTTTAGAAAATTCTTTAAGGTTTCTCCTTCAGAATATCATAAACACAAATAAAAAAAAGGCCACCCCTAATTAAAGGATGGCCTTCCAATTACTAATAACCTACTAACTATTTGGATGAAAATTTATAAATGCATACATGATAGTATTCCTGATCAGGTTCAAGAACCACTGAAGGGAATTGAGGCTTATTTGGGGAATCAGGAAAATGTTGAGTTTCAAGACAAAATCCACTTCTAAATTTATATGGTTTACCAGATTTACCGCTTACTCCACCATCAAGAAAATTACCGGCATAGAATTGAATACCCGGTTGATCTGTCAATACTTCCATTTTAATACCGGTTATCGGTGATTCAACAACAGCAGCTGTTTCAATGCCAGATCCTTTTCTGTTTAGCACCCAGTTATGATCATACCCTTTACCATATTTCAACTGTTGAAAATCAGCATCTGCTCTTTCACCTATTGCTGTAGGAGAAGTAAAATCCATTGGAGTTCCTTTTATTGAAACAATTTCACCTGTTGGTATTAATGTTTCATCAACAGGTGTTGTATTATCAGCATTTATAGTAAGAATGTGATCATTGATAGTTTCACTTCCTTCTCCAGATAAATTGAAATAACTGTGATGAGTCAGATTACATATCGTTTTCTTATCAGTTGTAGCTTTGTATTCAATTTTGAATTCATTTGCAGGAGTAAGTTCATAAGTCATTTTAATATTCAGGTTTCCTGGATATCCTTCTTCTCCGTCTACTGATAAATAAGTGAATTCAATTTTTGAATCACTTACCTGATTTGCATTCCATACAACATCACAATATCCTTTTACTCCTCCATGCAAATGATTTTTTCCATCATTAGCAGCAAGTATGTATTCAACTGAGTCAAGTGAAAATTTAGCATCTCCGATTCTGTTACCATATCTGCCAATAGCTGCTCCAAAGAAATTTTCAGTATTATTTATGTACTCATCAACACTATTGTAACCTAATGCTACATCCACAGGATTGCCATTTTTATCAGGAACACAAAGAGCAACAACACGAGCGCCGTAATTTGTAACCTTCATTGCAATACCGTTAGTTCCTTTCAATTCATACAGAGAAACATTAGCTCCATCTATAGTTTTATTGAAAGATTCTACCTTGATATTATTTGCAGTTTCAGTAAAAGGACCAGTCTTGTTACAACTTCCTAATAAAAAGAGAATTGATACTGCCAAAAATAAGTTAATTACTTGTTTCATAATGAGTATATTTTTAGTTAGCTTTTAATTGAACCAATACAACCGAATGTGCAGGAATTTCAACATTAAGCTTTCCCTTAACAGGGTTATTAACTTTAAAATCCTGCATATTAACTGTTTCAGCTTTTCCGAAATCATTATAATCAGTTATGTTTTTTGCAGTAATTATCTTACCGGAAGCTTTTTTATACTCTCCGCCGGCAACATTACAATCAACAGAAACAGATTTATTTGGATTCATATTGCTGAATGTAATGCTTAATACTCCATCTTTAATTGAAGAAGATGCATTTACAGCAGGAATACTTTGACCATTATATACATAATTTTCACACTTAAGCTCTGTTGGAACTAAAGTAGCATCCTGATGTACGTTGTACATTTTAAATACATAATAAGTAGGAGTCAAGACCATTTTATCCTCTTTTGTAAGAATAACTGACTGCAATACATTTATAATCTGAGCAATATTTGCCATACTTATACGATCAGCATGGTTATTGAAAATGTTAAGATTAACACCTGCAACAACTGCATCTCTTAAAGTATTTTGCTGTTGAAGGAACCCCGGATTTGAACCAGGCAGTGGATCATACCATGTTCCCCATTCGTCAACTACAAGGCTGATATTTTTCTTTGGATCATATTTATCCATTACCTCAAGATGCTTTTTAATATAATCTTCTACAAACAAAGTTCTTTTTATAGTTTCAAACCATTCTGCTTCTCCGAATTGAGTTGAAGAACCTTTAGCCCCCCAGTCTCCCGTAGGCAATGTGTAATAATGCAATGACAATCCCTGAGCAAGAAAACTGCGTTGCATTAGACTTGCCATCATTTTATCAGTCCAGTTTAAATCATCACCTGAAGGACCAACGGCAATCTTTTTAAGGCCATTTCCTCTTACATAACATGAAAAATTACGATATACATCGGCATAATATTCAGGTCTCATTTCTCCACCGCAACCCCATGTTTCATTGCCAATACCCCAGAATTTAACATTCCATGGATCTTCTCTTCCGTTCTTCTTGCGAAGCTCTGTCATAGGACTTTCATTTGAAGAAGTAACATATTCTACCCATTCCGAAGCTTCCTGAATAGTTCCGGAGCCAACATTTATGCTTAAGTACGGCTCAGTTCCGATAAGCTCACAGAAATTAAGAAATTCATGTGTTCCAAAGCTGTTATCTTCAGTAACTCCTCCCCAGTGTACATTAACTATTGAAGGACGGTTTTCTCTGGGTCCGATACCATCTTTCCAATGGTAGGTATCAGCAAAACAACCTCCCGGCCAACGTAATACAGGCACTTTCATTTCTTTCAATGCATTGACTACGTCAGTACGATATCCATTGATATTAGGTATGTTTGATTTTTCACCAACAAAAATTCCACCATATATACATGTCCCAAGATGTTCTGAAAAGTGTCCATAGATCTCTTTGTTAATTTTAACATTAGCCTGATCTACTTTAAGCGTTAGAGAATTCTGAGCATTTACTGCAACAGATAAAAATGCTACGCTTGCCAGCAAAAGAAAAAATTTGTTTTTCATAAGCAATTATTTTAGAAATTCAGTTATTCAATTTTCTTCATTAAATAAGTATCACCTCATATTATCTCAGTCTTCCCGATTTTGATATATGATTCATATAATTTGTCGTAAACAGCTACATTTTCTTTAATAGGATAATAAACTTTTTCAAATCCTTGTCCCATTGCCTTTTGAGCTTCCTCAACAGTTTTATATACACCTGAAGCAACAGCAGCAAACATTGCTGCACCTAAAGCTACTGTCTGTTCAGCCCTGGCAACTTTGATAGGCATATTCATAACATCAGCCATTGTTTGCATTACAAAAGGTGATTTTTTTGCAACTCCACCAATGCCAACAACTTCCTTAATTTCAATTCCATTTTCAGTAAACCTGTCTGCAATTGCTCGTGAACCATAAGCAGTAGCTTCAACCAATGCCCTGAAAATTCGGGGAGCTGAAGAACCAAGGTTCAATCCTGCTATAGTAGCTTTAACATTCTGGTCTGCATCTGGTGTCCTCCTGCCATTTAACCAGTCAGTTGCAATAATTGTTGATTCTTCAACAGGTATTTTCTTTGCTTCTTCTGATAGCGCAGTTATTATCTGTTCTTCAATCTTCTTTGCCAATTCTTTATCATCTATAAATTGCAAAGGCCAGCTTAATACATTTTTAAACCATGCATATACATCACCAAAAGAAGATTGTCCTGCTTCCAAACCTACAAGACCAGGAATAACTGATCCATCAACCTGTCCGCAAATGCCCGGAATAAGCTTGCCTTCCATATCTTTGTAAGAAGAAACTATTATGTCGCATGTTGAAGTACCGATAACTCGTACAAGTGTATTAGGAACAATCTCTGCTCCCACAGCTCCCATGTGACAATCGAAAGCGCTTACCCCAACTATGACATTTTCAGAAAGACCTAATCTCTTTGCCCATTCAGAAGTAAGTTTTCCTGCCGGCACATCACTTGTGTATGTTTCAGTAAATAAATGATCCCTCATTCCTGAAAGTTCAGCACCAAGTGTAGTAAGAAACTTTTCAGGTGGCAGTCCGTTCCAATCAGGATGCCACATTGCCTTATGCCCTGAAGCACAACGACCTCTTTTTACTACTTCCGGTTTTGTTTCCCCGGTAAGAATAGCCGGCAGCCAGTCACAATATTCAATCCATGAATAAGCTTTTGATTTTAAACTTTTGTCTTGCCTTAAAACGTGAAGAACCTTTGCCCAAACCCATTCAGACGAATATATTCCACCTTCATATTTTGTATAATCTACTTCCCATTTACGGGCAAGATTGTTAATCTCATCAGCTTCAGCTACTGCAGTATGATCTTTCCATAAGATGAACATTGCATTTGGATTTTCAGCAAATTCAGGTAAAAGAGCCAATGGAGTACCGTTAATATCTGTCAATGCAGGCGTACTTCCTGTTGTATCAAAAGAAATACCTACAACATTCTCTGCTACTGATTTATCACATTTTGACAAAGCTTCCTTAATTGATTGCTCAAGTACTTCAATATAATCCAACGGATGCTGACGATATTGATTCTTTGAAGGATCACAATATTTACCTTCCATCCAACGCGGATAATACTTTACAGATGTTGCCATCTCTTTGCCGTTCTCTGCATCAACTATTAAAGCTCTGCAGGAATCGCTGCCATAATCCAATCCAATAACATATTTTGACATAGCCTTGTATATAAATTTTAAATTTTCTTCTATTTATTTCTGCCCGTAATAGGCATTCTTTCCATGTTTTCTCTCATAATGTTTTTTTATGAGAAGTGGATTCATTGATAATTCAGGATTAACTGAATATGAAATCGTTGCCATTTTGGCAACCTGTTCCATAACTACAGCATTGTGAACAGCATCATTCGCATCTTTTCCCCATGAAAAAGGTCCGTGATTCTGAACTAAAACTCCGGGTATTTCTGCCGGATTAATATTTTTAAAAGTTTCAACTATTACTTTTCCTGTTTCAAGCTCATATTCACCAAATATTTCACTTTCAACCATCTTACGAGTGCATGGAATTTCACTCGCGAAATAATCAGCATGTGTAGTTCCAATATTTGGAATACCCATACCTGCCTGAGCCCAGGAGGTAGCATAGGTTGAATGAGTGTGGACTATACCTCCTACTGTTTCAAAATTCCTGTATAAGTAAAGGTGAGTAGGCATATCGGATGAAGGTTTAAGTGAACCTTCAACAACATTACCTTTCAAATCCAGAACCACCATATCAGAAGGTTTCATAATATCATAATCTACCCCACTCGGTTTTATTACAAACAAACCGCTTTTTCGATCAATGGCACTAGCATTTCCCCAGGTAAAAATTACAAGTCCGTGTTTTACCAGATCAAGATTGGCTTTAAATACTTCTTCCTTAAGTTTTTCTAACATAATTTATAAATAAAAAATACGGCACCCTTTACGGATGCCGTATTATATTTTTTACCAAAAATAAGCGTATAAAGCTACAATTATAGCAACGATTCCTATTGCACCGAATAAGAATCCTCTGTCAGTGTCGAATAATTTCAAATCAACATCATATGCTTTAACATCCTTAGTTTTGCAAGTTCCGTTTGTGAACATTATCACAGACAAGAATCCTAACAGGAATGTAAGCAGGAAGATTGAATGGAATCCCAGATTCATTAGACTGCTTCCAAACAAATTAGTACCCCATATTAAGCCAGCAAAAAATGTAACTCCTGCACCAATTGCAAAAGCCCATCCAGCTTTAACAAGTCTTTTCTTATCATTATCAGAAGGTGCTGAAACAGGCACATGATGTTTGTCTGTCAATGTAAGTGTTACAGCTAAAGTAATAAGTATCATACAAACATATCCCATCCTGATGATGAAAGGAAGATCAGGTAATGCAATTTTCATAATTATACCTGTAGGTAACGTTGCAATTGTTGTCCAGAGAGCAGCTCTGTTTGTGGCACGTTTCCAAAGGATACCCATACCAAAAACAACAACAACACCCGGATATATAAAGCCTGTGTATTCCTGTATATACTGGAATGCCTGATCCAATCCTCCCAATAAAGGTTTTGCTGAGAAAATAGCAATTACTAAAGCAATTAATGCAACTATACGACCCATTTTCACCAATTGATGTTCAGTCGCATTTTTATTGATTAATTGTTTATAAATATCCATTGTAAAGATTGTAGATGTTGAATTAAGCATTGATGCCAATGATGATACAACAGCTGCAACGAGAGCAGCAAATGCTAATCCTCTGATTCCTGAAGGAGCAAAGTTTCTTAACAACCACGGATAAGCATCGTCAGCTCTTTCTATATTGCCTGTAAGTCCACTTAATGTTCCCTGCATGTCAGGGTGAGTAAATAATACATAAGCAGTAATACCAGGTATTACAACGATTAATGGGATTAATATCTTAAGGAAACCAGCAAATATCAAACCTTTCTTAGCTTCATGCAAGTTCTTTGCAGCCAAACCTTTTTGAATTATATACTGATTGAAACCCCAGTAACCAATATTGGTAAGCCACATTGCTCCGAATATAACTGCAAGACCCGGAAGGTCTTTGAATATAGTTCCACTAACATTCTGATCTATAATCATATTAAAGTGAAGATCACCCGGTGTCTCCCGTACTTTTTCTAATACCATTCCAAATCCCTGAAGAGCACTTCCACCATCACCTGCAACAGCACTTAAGGCAAACCAGGCAGTTATCAATCCGCCGCCTACCATAAATACCACCTGTAGAACATCGGTAAGAGCTACTGCCTTTAATCCTCCGTAGATAGAATATACCCCGGCAAAGATTAAAAGTAATGGAACACCCCATTCACGAGGAACACCAAGAATTTGCTCCATAGCTAAAGCTCCCAGCCATGCTACAGATGTAAGGTTTACAAATACATATACCAAAAGCCAGAAAAATGAAAAGAAAAAGCTCACACCCTGACCATAACGTTCTTTGGCTAACTGAGGCATTGTGAAAATTTTCTTGTCAAGCATTTGCGGCAACAGAAATTTAGCAACAAGTATCAATGTTATTGCTGCCAGCCATTCATAAGCTGCTATTGCCAGACCGATTCTGAAACCTGATCCTGACATACCAATAAAATGTTCGGCTGAAATATTGGCTGCTATCAAAGAAGCACCAACTGCCCACCAGGGCAAAGTTCCTCCGGCAAGGAAGTAGTCTTTTGAATTTTTCTCCGTTCCTTTTTTATCACGGGAAAGCCATAGACCCAGAAACACTATCATTATTGCATAAGCAACAAAAACAATGTAGTCCAGGGTAGTAAAACCTGCATTCATAAAAGTATTATTTAGTTATTAGTTAAAATCTTTTAAAATCACTAATCTTTATTATTTCAAACTTTTGTTAAGCATATAGCTTACATCATTGAAAAGCAACTCTTTCCTGAATTCCCTGATGGTAGTATTATTATCAATCAATACCATTTCAATTCCTGCCATTTCTGCATAATCTTCAAGATATTCAACAGTTAGGTCGTATGAAAAACTTGTATGGTGTGTTCCTCCGGCTAAAATCCATGCAGCAGCTCCTGTTTCGAAATCAGGCTGAGGTATCCATAAAGCACTTGCTACAGGTAGTTTAGGAAGATCTTTTGATTTAATGCAATCAACAACATTTACAATCATCCTGAAACGATTACCCATATCAACTATAGTTGCAGCAACTCCCTGTCCCGGTTTGCTTGTAAATACAAGACGGGCAGGATCAGCCTTACCACCAATTCCAAGCGGATGTACTTCCATTCTTGGTTTCTTTTCAGCAATCAATGGACAAACTTCAAGCATGTGCGCCTGGAGAATTGCACTCTTTTCACCATCAAAATGCAAAGTATAGTCTTCAAGGAAAGAACATCCCTTAGGCAATCCCTGACCCATAAACCACATTGTTCTGTATAATGCAGCTGTCTTCCAGTCTCCTTCAGCTCCAAAGCCATAACCTTCTACCATCAGGCGCTGAGAAGCTAAGCCCGGAATCTGATCCACTTCAGCCAAATCATCAAAATTTGTAGTGAACGCCTTTGCTCCCTTATCTTTCAAAAATCTTCTCAAAGCGATTTCTATACGTGCAGCATGAACAACCTGACCACGATCTTTGCCTCCTTCTTTGCAATTTGAAACAAATTCATACTCAGATTCATATACTTTCATCATTTCTGCTATATCAGAATCAGTAACTTTGTTTTGATATTCAACCAATTCTGCTATCGGACAATAATCAACGTGATAACCTAAAACCATTTCAGCTTCTACTTTATCACCATCAGTTACTGCTACATTGTTCATCTGATCGCCAAAGCGGATAATTCTCATATCCTGTGCATCAGCCCAGGCAGCAGCTACTCTCATCCACACAGCAATTTTTGACTGAGCCTTTTCATCCTGCCAATGTCCGACTACTACCTTACGGTTTTTTCTCATCCTGGCTGTGATATGACCAAACTCTCTGTCTCCGTGGGCACTCTGGTTTAGATTCATGAAATCCATATCCATTGTTTTCCATGGAATTTCTTTATTATACTGGGTATGGAAATGCAACAAAGGTTTGCGAAGCTCCTGTAAACCATGAATCCACATTTTTGCTGGAGAGAAAGTATGCATCCAGGTAATTACACCAATACATTTTTCATCAGCATTAGCTGCCTTTAAAGTTGATGTAACTTCTTTAGCTGAATTTACAGTTCCCTTATACACTATTTTTACAGGAAGATTTCCGGATGCATTTAATCCGGCAACCATTTCATTAGAATGACTATCCACTGCTATTACAGCATCTCCTCCGTAAAGGAGCTGTGCTCCTGTTACAAACCAAACTTCATAATCTGAGAAACTATTCATATTCCTAATTTTTTAATTTATACTTTTTCCTTTTTAAAATTTTCTAAATACCTGAAAC
>JAGODU010000310.1 GCA_017998095.1 Prolixibacteraceae bacterium
TTCAATAAAGAACGGGACAAGAAGTCCTTCGACTTCAAAATATAAATAATCCGAGTTTTCAATAACAGAATCGAGTCCTTCTTCAAAGAAAACAAGCAATTCACCCTTAACGCCATGAGTTTTTTTAATAAACCCAATTTCAGTGCAATTATTTCTATCCAACATTTTTACCATAATCGATGCTTTATTACAAAGATAGCACTTTACACAAGTGATTTAAAACAGCGTTCAAGATTTCATTAACTTAATGACAAAAATCAAATTTTAATATTATTTTGTAATTAAATTGCAGGAAATTTAAATCTCGGTATCATGCGTGTTTTCAAGTTTGGGGGAGCATCGGTAAAGGATGCGGAAGGTGTCAGAAATCTGGCCTCAATTGTATCAAAAAGTGAGGGTAACCTTGTAATAGTTGTATCGGCAATGGGTAAGATTACAAATGCCCTTGAAGAGCTTGTGAAGTTATATTTCAGAAGAGATGACAAGAAATGGGAGCAACTTGAATCCATAAAAAGTTATCATGACAAGATAATGGATGAGTTGTTTGACACAAACGACAGTGTTTACACTGAAGTTGACTCAGTGTATTTCCGTATAGAAGACCGGATGGAAAGGATTCCTTCGATGGATTTCAACTATGAATATGATCAGATAATAGGATATGGCGAATTATTGTCGACCAAGATAGTAAGTGCCTATTTAAACAAGAAAGGAATTAAAAACAGCTGGCTTGACATCAGGTTTTACTTAAAGACGGATGATAAATGGAGAGAGTCATCGGTTAACTGGGAAGTAAGTACACCTCTGATAAATGAAGCTTTTAATTTCGAGAAGGAAAGAATATACCTGACGCAAGGTTTCATAGGAGCAACAATGTCTGATTTGACCACTACACTGGGTCGGGAAGGTTCAGACTACACCGCTGCCATCATTGGCAGTATTTTAAAAGCAGAAAAGGTTGAAATCTGGAAAGATGTACCCGGAATATTAAATGCAGACCCTCAATATTTCAAGAACCCTGTAAAGATTGACGAGATGAGTTACCGGGAAGCTGTGGAGTTAACATTTTTCGGTGCTAAAGTTATACATCCAAAGACAATCAAACCATTATACAATGCAAAGATTCCATTGCATGTCAAGTCGTTTTTGGATCAACGTTCAAAAGGGACAATCATTGGTCCTGAGCAGGAAAAGAAATACGAAAAGACCGTGCCTGTTTTTGTTATGAAACCAAAACAGGTATTAATAACAATATCGCAACCCGACTTTTCTTTTATGGATGAAGAAAGTATGGTTTGGGCATTTGGTATTTTTCAGGATTTGGGAGCAAAAATCAATTTAATACAGCAATCTGCATTAAACTTATCTGTATCGATAGATCAGCCAGAGCATGGGGTACTTGAACTGATTGAAAGGCTTGCCGAGCAATTTGAAGTAAAATACAACGACAACTTAAGTCTCTTAACAATCAGACATTACACACCAGAGGCAATAGAAAAAGAAATTGCCGGTAAGATTGTATATGTAGAGCAAAAGACAAGAACAATTGCCAGGTTCCTGATAAAAACAGAAAGAAAATAAGAAATTAATCCTGAGGGCCTCTTACAATTCCTCTTTCTGAAGTTTTAATAAAATCCAGGATTATTTCTCTTTCTTCAGTCTTTTCAAGTTCCTCTTCAATTAAAGCAAGAGCCTGAGAGTTGTTAAGACCCTTCTGATATATATAGCGGTATATATTTTGAATTTCGTTAATCTTATCAATTGAAAAACCCCTTCTTCTAAGTCCCACTGAATTAACACCGGTATAAGCAAGTGGCTCATTAGCAACAAGCACATACGGAGGAATATCCTTTCTCACAAGGCTTCCACCTGCTATAAAAGAGTGTATTCCTATTTTTACAAACTGGTGTACAGCAGTATACGGGCTGATAATAGCATGATCGTCAACCACTACTTCTCCGGCTAATCCGGCAAAACTACCAAGTATAACATTACTTTTCAGGATACAATCGTGAGCAACGTGGCTATATGATTGCAGGAGGCAATTTTCACCAACAACGGTTTTCCCTTTAGCAACGGTACCTCTGTTGACAGTAGAAAATTCGCGGACTGTTGTGTTATTGCCTATTTCAGCAGTTGTGATTTCACCTTTGAACTTTAAATCTTGTGGAATTCCGGCAATAATGGCTCCGGGAAATATCTGACAGTTCTCCCCTATTCGTGCGCCGTTCATAATAACAGCATTTGGGCCAATCCATGAATTATCACCTATTACAACATCTTCTTCAATAGTAACAAAAGAATCGATTTTAACATTAATACCAATTTTGGCGTTAGGGTGAATATTTGAAAGGTTGCGGTTCATTGAGTTAATTCAGTTAAAAAAGTATTATTTATTTTCAATAATTTGTGCCATAAATTCTCCTTCAGAAGCAAGCTGACTTCCAATAAAGATATAGCCTTTCATTGTAGCTATTCCTCTTCTGATTGGTGTTAACAGCTCGACTTTAATAATCATAGTGTCACCCGGAATAATTTTCTTTCTGAATTTTATTCCGTCAATTTTCATGAAATATGTTGAATAGCTTTTATTCGGATCCATCTGATTCAGCACAAACAAGCCTCCGCATTGGGCCATAGCTTCAATCTGCATTACACCCGGAAAAACAGGTTCCTGAGGAAAATGACCGGTAAATATTGGTTCGTCAAAAGTAATATTCTTAATACCAACGATGCTTTTGTCTTTAATCTCAATAACCTTATCGACCATTAAGAAAGGATATCTGTGTGGCAGGAGTTCCTTAATCCTGTTGATATCAATTACAGGTTCTGTATCAGGATTATAAACAGGTGCTGTGGTTACAGAAAACTGTTTCTTCATTTCTTTCTGCAAAAGCTTTGCAAATTGTACATTAGCATTGTGACCCGGACGTGTAGCAATAATTTTTCCTTTAATAGGTTTTCCCACAAGAGTAAGATCGCCAACAATATCCAGCAGTTTATGACGTGCAGGTTCATTGTTAAAATGAAGCTGAAGATTATTAAGTATACCTTTTTGTCCGTTAAGTTTAACATGTTCATGATGGAAGAGGTCGGCAATACGGTCAAGTTCCTGCTGGGTAATATCCCTGTCCATAATGATAATGGCATTATCGACATCACCACCTTTAACAAGATTGTTATTTAAAAGGAATTCAAGCTCATGCAGAAAAACAAAAGTACGGCAGGGGGCTATTTCCCTTCTGAATTCTTTTAATGAATTAAGTTTAGCAAACTGATTTCCCAGAACAGTTGAGTTGAATGAGATCATAACATTTACATTGAATTCATTATCCGGTAGGGCAACAAGTTCAATGTCATTTTCATGATCAACATAAACAATCTTTTCTCTTATTTCAAAATACTCTCTGTGAGCGGATTGAGTTTTAATATTATCTTCCCCGATAGCTTCATAAATCAACAGGGAGCTACCATCCATTATAGGTACTTCCGGGGCATCAATTTCAATAAGGACATTATCAATTTCAAGGGCAGACAAAGCAGCCAGGGTATGTTCAATAGTTCCAATTCTTGCACCGTTATTTTCAATTACAGTTCCTCTGGAAGTATCGACAACATTAGTGACATCTGCTTCAATAAGCGGGTGATCGTCAAGGTCAATACGTTTAAAAATAATACCGTGGTTTTCAGGAGCAGGTTTGAAAGTCATATTAACTCCAAGGCCTGTATGCAGGC
>JAGODU010000083.1 GCA_017998095.1 Prolixibacteraceae bacterium
TAATGACTTTAAGCATAGTAAAAAAGAGACGGAGGTTCTAGTTAGTTCTATAATCAAAAATGATTTTCATTTTTTCATCTCGTTAACATTATTAGAAAAAGCACAAAAAATAATAAAGAACTTAAGCGTCGAAGAAATTCATTTTGAATTTCTTGTTGAAAAATTCAACATCAGACATTTTCGATATACTGAAGCGAGTAATGAGAAGAACTTTAGTAGGGTTAGGGAACAATGGATAAAAGATTTAAATATTTTAGATAAAAATTTCAACATTAAAAGAACTTTTTTAAAAATAATTGTAGAAGAGGGACTTGAAAAGTCTTATAATGAGGTAAAAATATTAGTTGATGATTATTACAAAGATAAGATTGTTCCTAAAAGTAGGTTTCAAGAGAGGGCTGACTATTTTATAGAAATCTATCAATCCTCCCAAAAGAATGAATTAGGTTTTCTATCATTACAGTATATCGCAGATAGAATGAAAATGGGAAAAAAATCTTTTCAGAACTTTATTTCAGAATTTTACGAATCAGAAAAAAATAACTATAATATTTTCTTTAACAATATTGTTCAGGCTATTTCTGGTAAAAATCAGTATTTTATTAGAAATAAACCTGTTGTAAATATTCGCATTAAAAAACTTAATAAATAAAAATCATGGAAGAGCTTCAATTATGGGATAAAATTCCTTATAACCCATCTCTTAGCTTTATAGAAGATGTTAAAGAGGGTAAGGTTCCGGAATTACCCTATCATGTTGTTAATCAAGATGACGCCAAAAATAAAATTAAAGAAAAAATTGACATAATAAAGGGTAAACGTTTTCAAACTTCAATCATTACTGCGAATTATGGAAACGGAAAGACAAATATTTTAAAATACCTATCTCTTTTTTATTCTTATCGTAATAATGACAATATTAAAGTATTATACTATAGAGCAGATGTAGATAATTATGATATTATCCTGAATTTATTGAGAATAATAGAAGATAATTACACAGATTATATTATTGAAAGTGTGAGGACTTTAGTTGATGAAAATTTTGATTGTGCACAACTTGCAAATAATTTCAACGATAATTTTATGGCTATAGAAGAATATACAAAAAAATTATTTTCTTCTAAGGACTTAACCGAAATAAAAGACATTTTTTATCTGGGAACAGGAAGACTAAATAGTAAAAGGTATTTTGATAAAAAAGGATTACGTCAACTAAGAGATTACGATCGCAGGGAAGTACTTGTGTTGTTTTTAAATATATTATCAAAATCTGGTATATATATTATTTTTTGTATTGATGAAGTAGAAAAAATTACAGAAAAATCAAAAGTCAGATTTTCTCATTTTCTAACATCACTTAGAGAATTAATTGATTTGTCAAATAAAATTAATGGACATTATTTAATTTTAGCATTAACAGATGGAGTCGATAGTAATAAAATCCAAACAACAAACGAACCATTATATCAACGCATACATCAACATATAATAGCAATAAACCCAATTAAGGAAAGAAAACATAGAATAGAATTGATCGAATACTTAAAAGAATTATTTAATATACAAATAGATACTGATGAAATTCTAAGTAAGTTATCTAAGGAGACAGATACTATAAGTAATAGATTATTAATTCAAAAGATTTCTGAAATCCTTTTTGGAAAAACAGAGAAGAAGAGTTTAGAAGAAGCATTAAAAGAAAAGTCTCTTTTTGAGATATTTAATGAAGCAAAAAAAGATCTAGATATAAATGTTGATGCTTTCAAAAACATACATCGTAAGTTGTTTGATCCTTTAAAGTATTACCTAGACAGTTTCAACATAAAGATTGAAGAGTTTACGAGCCAGTATAGGTACTATTACAACTATGACACTGATACTTTTTGTTATTTTGTGTTTAATAATGAATTATCTGTAATTGACAATGAAATCTCAAAAATCAAAAGTAAAATTGAAGATTTAAATTTTAACAAGAAGATTTTCTTTAAAAATATTTCAATATTTGTTCCCTCCTCAATGGAACTTAATTATTCATTTTTAGAAAAATATAAATTTCTAGAGAACTTTAATCTAAAGATAGCTGATATTGATAGTTTTGAAGACTTGTTAACATTATTGGAGTTGTATAGAGAAAATTTCGATTATCAGCCAACTCTTAAACCAATAATTGAAAGTTATACTAATTATAGTTTGTAGCATGTTAAAAAATAACAATAAAATTTTTGCATATAAAATTGAACTGCAACTTGATCCTTATTTAGTGGCGTTGTTTAATCTATGCTATGACATATCCCTTAAATTGGAAAATGTTACAGATAACGGAGTAGATGTAAAATATGCTGTTTCCCTATTCTCTGATAGTTTCTATGAGATGCTGGAAATGGATAAAGATTATTATTTAAGTAAATACGATAAAAACGGATATACATTTACGAGAGATGAATTTTTTTCCAATCTTGCCACTAATTTAAATTCGTATTATTTACGAAGTGATGAATTCCTAAATAAACTTAAAACAAAAGAGTTCTTGTACTGCCTCAAAGATAGTTTTTGCATTTATTCGACATTACCTGAAAAGAACAAAGTGGTAAGACATTTAAATAGTAAATTTAAAGAGATAGATGTAATAGGATTTATTGTTGGTGGCATTAATGAGGATAAATTAAGAGACTCCATAAAAAGTATTCCAACAATCTACAATTTAATAAATAAAACAGGTCAGTTTATAAAAGTTGTTGGCGAAGAGAATTTAAAACCACAGTTATTATATATTAAAACAGAATGGCTAAACAATGACTTGTTAAAAACAATTGAGGTAGACATAGATGATATTTGGATTAATTATGAACACGAGTTATTAAAGAGTTCTATAAAATTTGATTTAAAAAATGATGAATACCTTATAGTTGTTGACAAAGCATCAAATGGTAAAGTCATAGGACTCAAAGTTAATGATTACATATTATTAAAGTATGATGTAGATTGTAAAAATTACATTAAAGAAGAATACTCAAATCAGTATTTGTGGAAATTATTAAAAGAAAATTACTTTAGACAGCGAAAAAAAACATTTTCGTATAGCTCTGAACTTATCCAAAACTTTAAAGCAAATAGTAAAGAGGAACCCTTTAATAAACTATTATGTAATCTCAAGCATAATTTATATATTGATAGAAGTGTAAAAATTGAAAAAGATTATCAAGACTTTTTTGAGGAGTTTATTGTTATTAAGGACTTGAAGGATTTGTCAGACTTAAATTTCTTTCTTCCGGATGCGAACATTGAAAGAGAAATTTTAGGTATTTATACAAAACAAAAAATAGATAAGAAATACAATTTGCTACATTTTTTCAGACATAAAGATGATGGCTTCACTGAAGATTTTGTAAACTCTATGCCACAACCACAAAAAAAAGAAAAGGTATATATATTAAAGGCCGAATTGGCATTTTATTTAATTGAGAAATATTTTGAGGACATTACTGAAGAGTTGCTTTTAGAACTGAAAGTTGATTATGTTAGCAATGTTGAATTGTGTATAGATGAAGAATCAAAGGTAGAATTTGATTTTGTAATCTTTGTGAATGAAAAATTCTACGTATTAGAGACTAAAACGACTCTCACAAAAGATAATGTTTATGAAACTGTAAAGAAATATAACGACAATGATGTTAGACGTTTAAAACATATTGTAGACAGTGATTTAAATAACTTTTCTTTTGCTTTACTAGGATTTTTAAGCAATGATAATTTAGAAAATTATAAACACTTCTTTGATGATAAAGATCAAGACTACAATACTGCAAGGGATGGTTTCGTAATTACTCCTTACAGATTTAAAGTACCTTTTTTTAGCCATCCAGATTTAGAATTAGAGTGTATTGCTGAACCACAACTATCAAAGTTAAGAGAATTTATTAAGGAGATATGTCAGATTTAATATTACCGCAAACTAGATATTATGGGTCAAAAAGGAAAATAGTGGACAGAATATGGAATACTATTACAAATGAAGCGAATCTAGAATTTGATTCTGTTTTAGACCTTTTTGGAGGTTCTGCTTCATTCTCATATTATGCTAAGTTAAATAACAAACAAGTTTTATATAATGATATTTTTCAATTTAACACCATAATTGGAAGAAAACTAATCGAACAAAATACAAATGAATTAACTCATCAAGATGCTGTTAAATTATTTAATAGAGTTCCTGGAGTAAATTATTTAAATCATATTACTGAATATTATAATAACATCTATTTTACAAGTGAAGAGAACAGTCAAATAGATGTTTATATACAAAATGTATTAGCTTTAGAAAATGAAAATATCAGATGCAGTGCTTTGTATATTCTTTTTCAAAGTTGTTTAATGAAAAGACCTTATAATATATTTCATAGGAAGAATTTAAATATGAGATTGAACTACACAACAGGTAATTTTGGCAATAAACAAACTTGGGAAAGAAGCTTTGAGGAACTTTTCGAAAGGTTCATAAATGAATTAGATCAAGTGTGTTTTGACAATGGAAAAGTAAATAGTGCCCATAACTATAGCGCCTTGAATTGTCCTTTAAATGCTGATTTGGTATATATAGATCCTCCATATTTCAAAAAGGAAGGTTCAACATCTTATCATAGTAAGTATCACTTTCTTGAAGGATTGGTTAATTATTATGATATCCCTAATAATATAAACTTCAACAAGAAAAATAGAGCAATAACTATAAATGAATCCAAAGAATTTGAAGATAAAAATAATTTTTTAAATGATTTAAGGGCCCTTATTAATAATCACCTTGATTCACACGTTGTCATATCATATAGAAACAATGGGATTCCTTCAATAAAGGCAATTGGTGAATTGTTGAGAAGCTTTAATATCTTTGATGTTTCGGAACATAATTTAGGTAACTATAATTATGCCTTAAATAAAAACAACAAGATAAATGAAGAAATTCTTTTTGTTTGTAGGAATATGAAAATTAATTTAACTCAGATGAGTGTGTAAAGTGTACTTATTCATTTTCGATTTTTGGAGCGGTTATTTGAGAAATTCCTTCATTGTGTTGGAATACATGTTTCCGTAATGTTCCGCGTTGTAAACCGTGGCGTGCGAACCTACCGTTTGTCGGGCAAGTTTGTAGTAGAGATCCCGCATCGTGATGTTGGGAGTCTCGTCAATCGCCTCCTGAAACGCACGGGTAAAACCGTTTGACAGCCATATCCCCATTTCGGAGTCTTTCATGTCGGCTTTGGATGTTTCGTAGGCATTGGCGGCCGTCATGAACAATACGCCCGGAATGCCGATACATGCTTCACCTATGGAACCGGAATAGCAGGCATCCATAGCGAACAGGATTTTCCGGTATCGCTGCTCATTTTTCATTGCCTGCAATATGTCGCGTACCTGCGAGCCATAGACCGTTGCATGCGAACCCCATGCCAGCATGTTATAATTTCCATGCCCGCACCAAAAGACAATAACATTATCGTTCTTCCCGGAAGAAATGACATGCGGCAACCGGTCAGAAGAATTTCCCAGAAGGATCTCTTTCAGGTCATCAATTGTCACATCATTAATATTGTAGTCCACCACCATATCCTGATAAAGGTTCTCCCCATCGGGCCTCACTTTCACCACACCGGGATAGAGATTGCGTGAGTCGTATGCTATATTGTCGGCAATAATCATAACAATATGGTCATCGTCATACCCGTGACGTTTCAGTATTTGATACATGGCCATTGCATCCGCCTGATGGCGGTAGTTTGCCCATGTGTCCGATGTGCCGATTACCACCGCCCAGTTCCCTTTGTGCTCCCCGTAATTGAAATCTTCCTGCTGCCGGTTGAACTCCTGGAGGTAATCCGTTTGGGTCTGCCATGTTTGTAACATGGAAATAGTCCGTCCGCTTCTATCGGTGGAGAGATATTCAAGCGTGTGGTATTTACCGTCCTTCAAAACCCAATGACAATAAGAGGAGTTCAATACGCTGGCATGGTGCTTTTGATCAAACGTCCAGTCGCCGGTTACTCCGCTCAGGTTTGGAAAACCGCCCGATTGCAGACTGAGCAACGCTGCCTGCATGTCGATTGCCATCCAACCTCGGTTCCAACTGTCCCGCCCATCCACAATACTCTTTATCGCCCCGTTCAAGTCTGCATCCCCAAAAGAGGCAAGCGCATAGCCCAACAGAGAGATGGCATCAAACAGATGCGCCTCACCTGCCGCCGGTGATTCACCAAACCTGGAACGGTAGGCATTGACAAAACCGGAAGCCGGATCGGCGCTTGGCGATACGCCTTCGTAACTGTTTTTAATCTTGCCGGCCAGGGCTTTGGAATGTGCCACATCGGAACAATAGATCATCGGGAATGGTCCATCTATTTGGTCATATACTTCATCGAACAGTTGAAAGTCGGACTGTTTAGACGGGGCGAACAGCAAAGCCCCTCCGATAAAACGTCTATCTGCAAAATGAGCCACCCCATTTTTCAACTCTTCACTGTTCCGGTAAGTTACCACATCTTTCACTTGCAGTCCCAACTCAATGGCTTGATAGGCAAACCAATCGCTGAAACTCTTTCCGTAGTCGTCATCGGCGGTAAGCAGACTGACATCATACATTTCCGATACGGCCACCTGCATCAGCAGGATTTCGCATTGTGTGATGTCGCTTTGTGCCAGGTTCCACACGTATCCTTTTCCGGCAAAGATGCGCTGAAACTCGGTCGAGGTAGCCAGCGGAAGGATCAAGGTCTTTTGCTTTGCTGCACAGGCGGCAGCTGCCAACCTTGCGTTTTTTGAGCTGTAAGGACCTATGATCGCCTTATATGAATCGTCAGAAGCCACCCGTGACAGATATTCGGGTAAATCGGCATCATCCTCGTTTTTCAGTTCCACCTCTATGTCGGTAATTTTTGGAAGTCCGGCTTGTGCCTGCCGGAAGTTTTCCAAAGCCCAGTCTATGGTGCGGCTCCAGTCATTACCCGAAGAGAGAGGCATGACAACCGCCACCTTATAAGATACTTTTTCAGTTTTGAGCTTATCCGTATCACCGTTACAGCCGATGACGACCCACGGAATGATAAACCAAAAAATCAGCAGCACTCTATTTCTCATAATAGCTCTTTTCTGCTTTCAAAGCCGATTGATAATGGGTATCGTAGGCTTCCTGCCAATAATCGGGAGTGTCGCAGTAATAGTCCTCCCAAACGATACAATTGTCGAAAAAACCGGCATTGACGGTCACATCGGTAAAATCTTCCGCCAGGCCGCCTTCCAGATGTTTCTCCATTTTGTTTCCGGCAAGCCAGTTGTTTAAAAACGTGTTCAGCACCCGGTCTATATTCAATATCAGCGAGAATGGGGTACGGGTGGAATAACCGGAACAATCCACATCCATCCCGGCAATCAGCATTCCCGAGAACATATCCTCTCTTACATATTTATACACGCCGTTGTTCGACCCTCCTGCAAGCGGAAAGACAAATGCATTCCACGACAGGTCTTTCGTCAGCGAGTATGCCTTTTCCGGACTGTTAAAACCGGTGCCATCCTTCGCCAGGTAGATCACTTCTGCCGTTTGACCTCCTTCGGCATAGCCTTGCAGGAAGCCTTCTATGGCAGGTTCCAGTGTCGCATCGCCGGGGAAAGCGGCAAACACAAATGCTTCCGGGCATTCTGCCGCCATTCTGCCGCACAGATAAGAGGCTCCGTAACGCCTGATACTGAAGGTAAAAACATTGTCCGGCAAATCCTCTTTCCCGCTTTCAAATAGCAGAATGCTCTTCGGTGCCTCCGGTTTAGGGAAATTTTCGTCCATAAGCGACTCGTATTCATTAGATGCCAGCATTAGCAGGGATTTTCTGTTTCCGGTATCATCGCTGCACCAATCGGTCACCGCCCTTTGTGCCTCCTGCCGGTCTTTAGGAGAGACGATAGAGAGGTCAACGTCATTCCGGGTGACAAACTCC
Source organism: Prolixibacteraceae bacterium (assembly GCA_017998095.1). The sequence continues at coordinate 7,983 of JAGODU010000083.1, forward strand.
ATAATGCCGTCAAGGATCAGATCGTTATAGCCGTTGTCGCCCATGCCGCCGGTAGAGGTGATAAGGGTAAGAAGAGGGCGATTATCAATGGCATTGTCGTCATTAGAACAAGACGACAATGCTATTATAATGCAAAATATGAAGGTAAATAAACGATACATACTATTGATTTATATCCTGAACAAGACGGACGGTGTAAAATTCATCATATTGATCTGTTGACCAATACCAGTCTTCTTTCACTTTAAATCCCTCATTTGCAGTTATACTGACTAATCCGGGAATCCATTCATCCTGTTTTTCGACATATTTCAAGCAGCCATAATAACCCGTCTGTCCACGTTCGAGAAAGTCTAAATACTCAAAACGGACTATATCCAAATAACCAAGGTTAAGATGATGGAATCCTAATACTCCACCTTTTGAATCCGGATAGAATGCCTTTGCGGTACTGATTTCAGGCACCACCTTATTTTTCTCTAATGTCGCTTGGATAGCGAGAAAATCGTCTGCCGTAGGAAGCCGCCAATTTTTTGGAGCGAAATCCTTGTTTCTTGCGTTCTCATCGGAATAAAAAGCGTAATCTCTCCAGTCGTTTTCAAGGTTGTCATCATATACATAGCCGTAAAACATCTCATCACCTGTTGCCAGGTGATTTGCCATAAAATTCTCCCGCATCCAGATTTGATTAAAAATCTTTACGATAGGATAATTATAGACCTTGTCTTTCCCTTGCGCAGAAATTGTGACATCTTCAATTATTCCTTTAACAGGCTTTGTGTAGCATTTTGCAGAGACACTGGAACCTTTCAGATAGAGTGTCATCTTGGCGCCGATGCTGTCATCGGCACACTCTGTTACCGTCAAGTTGTTTCCTTGCCAGGAGACCTTAGCCGGAGCATGCCCGTCATCACCCACAAAATATCCCATGTTGTATTTGATTTTATTGGATAGAACCGGATAAATAACCGTAACACGTTCTTTTTTGTTTATGACGGGGATAAATTCATTGCAAATTCGACCTACCCATTGCCCTGCATTATAAACATCTTTAATCAGTGTATTCTTTTCTGAGCTGCCGTCAAAAGCAGGCAAATTCTCAATCATGGTGGTTGTGCCGGATTCATATTCCATGTTTACAGATTCAATGGATTTAAGGCGTCCGGTTTTCATATATTCTTTCATAGCATTGTATCTGTCAGGAAACATCTCTTTATCTACCAATTCATACAGAGGTATCAGGGCATCACTTGCTTCAAAATCCATCAGTGCAAGATTCTCCATTTTCGTCAAAGAACTCTTCCAGTTGTTAAAACATTCGGTAAGCTTGTCAGGGCTTGCGTTTAATATTGCCGTAACGGATTCATCACTTCCTCCCAAAGCGGAGATGGTGGTATGGATATGACTTGAATTACTTTGATATGAATTTTGCAACTCGGCGGAAACAGAGGCATCTGCTTTTACTATTCCGCCATAACTCATCTTTGCATAAGCCTGCAGGTCGTAGCTGTTTTTTATTTCGCTGACATCTACCCGCATAGAGTATTTTATCCGTCCTCCCAATTTGGCCTTAAAGACCAAATGGGTGCCGTATGCATTTAGTAATTTATCAAAACCCGATTCTGTGGAGGGATAAGCACAGGCATTGTCATTTCGTTCGCCGCTTCTGTTCAAACCATTTATATCGCTATATGCCTCGGGGGTCATATAATATTCGCGTAAAGTCTGAACACTTTTGGTAGTTGTAACACTTCTTTTGGCCAAATTGATATAGGCTATGGCATATTCATATTTGTTGCTTTTGAAATCATTCTTGTTGAAAGACGCTCCGGCTTCTCCTTTAAATCCCCAGCCGCCGCCTGACACATTAGCCGATGCATTCAATTTGCTGCTCAATTCCATTGCGCTTGAACCTGTAATAATGTCTGCTTCAAGAGTAAGGTCAAGAGCTCCCGCCGAAATATAAGCAGCTTTTATAAGTTCTGAGGTGCGCAGTATTTCTGCCTTTAGAGAACTGGGATGTGCCCATCTGTCCCGGGTGTCATAACCATATCCTACAGCATAAATATCATTTCCCTGCTTTAACTCTTCGGCGTTATCGGGGTCGCTTTTTTTACCCAATTGTCTTAAAGGAATGATTTTGTTGCTTTCTTCATGTCCCGGGAAAGTGATGCAAAGATTGGCTGTGCGGTCCTCGTCGTAACGGTTCGTTGATGTATAAAGAGTAATTGTCTTCGAACCGGTTCCCGCTGTGTCATCCATTTCCACATAGCCTAAAATATCATCTATGGAAATCTTCCAGGCTGCATTACCTTCGGTTTTTATATGGACTTTGTATTCTTTTGCCAAACGTGCCAATTCCATAAAGTCTGTTCCGTTTTCAATTTCAATTTCCGTCTCAATCATTGAAACTTCATCTTCCTGGCATGACACCGCAGTTATAAGGGTCATACCCAGCAGTATGATGGATGATACCATCATTGCTGCTTTTTGAAATATTGTTGTTTTCATCTTCTTTTTTATTTAGTTCGCTCTTATTGATTTATATCCTGAACAAGGCGGACGGTGAAACGTTGATTATCTGACCATGGCAGATCTTCTACTTTAAATCCCTCATTGCCTGATATTACAACTATGCCATCGGACAATTTCTGATTGTCATTGGTTATGCAGCCATAATAACCTATATTTTCACCGTTATTGGAGCCGTTTATGCAACGGCCGGTGAGATAATGATGAAATCCCAATACGCCATTTGCTTTATCAGGATAGAATGCCTTTGCGGTGCTGATGCCGGGTACCACTCCATTGTCCTCTAATGTTTTTTGGATAGCGAGGAAATCGTTTGTCGCAGCAACCCGCCAGGTTCTTGGGACAAAGTGATCATTCTTTGCTTCATTATAAGAATAAAAAGCGTACTCTTTGCCGCAATAATTACAAAGGATAAAATTGCCATTGCTATGGTGATTTGCCATAAAATTCTCCCGCATCCAGATTTGATTAAAAATCTTTACGATAGGATAATCATAGACCTCGTCTTTCCCTTGTGCAGAAATTGTGACATCTTCAATTATTCCTTTAACAGGTTTTGTGTAGCATTTTGCCGAGACACTGGAACCTTTCAGATAGAGTGTCATCTTGGCGCCGATGCTGTCATCGGCACACTCTGTTACCGTCAGGTTGTTTCCTTGCCAGGAGACCTTAGCCGGAGCGTGCCCGTCATCACCCACAAAATATCCCATATTATATTTAACCGTATTTGAAAATACCGGATAAACCACTGTAATTCTTTCTTTTTTGTTTATGACGGGGATAAATTCATTGCAAATTCGACCTACCCATTGCCCTGTATTATAAACATCTTTAATCAGTGTATTCTTTTCTGAGCTGCCGTCAAAAGCAGGCAAACTCTCAATCATGGTGGTTGTGCCGGATTCATATTCCATGTTTACAGATTCAATGGATTTAAGACGTCCGGTTTTCATATATTCTTTCATAGCATTGTATCTGTCAGGAAACATCTCTTTATCCACCAATTCATACAGAGGTATCAGGGCATCACTTGCTTCAAAATCCATCAGTGCAAGATTCTCCATTTTCGTCAAAGAACTCTTCCAATTGTTGAAACATTCGGTAAGCTTGTCAGGGCTTGCGTTTAATATTGCCGTAACGGATTCATCACTTCCTCCCAAAGCGGAGATGGTGGTATGGATATGACTTGAATTACTTTGATATGAATTTTGCAACTCGGCGGAAACAGAGGCATCTGCTTTTACTATTCCGCCATAACTCATCTTTGCATAAGCCTGCAGGTCGTAGCTGTTTTTTATTTCGCTGACATCTACCCGCATAGAGTATTTTATCCGTCCTCCCAATTTGGCCTTAAAGACCAAATGGGTGCCGTATGCATTTAGTAATTTATCAAAACCCGATTCTGTGGAAGGATAAGCACAGGCACTGTCTTTTCGTTCACCACGTCTGTTCAAACCATTGATTTCTCTATATGCCTCGGGGGTCATATAATTTTTGCGTAAATCTTGAATACTTTTGGTGGTTGTAACACTTCTTTTGGCCAAATTGATATAGGCGATGGCATATTCATATTTGTTGCTTTTGAAATCATTCTTGTTGAAAGACGCTCCGGCTTCGCCTTTAAATCCCCAGCCGCCGCCTGACACATTAGCCGATGCATTCAATTTGCTGCTCAATTCCATTGCGCTTGAACCTGTAATAATGTCTGCTTCAAGATTAAGTTCAAGAGGTCCCGCCGAAATATGAGCACCTTTTATAAGTTCTGAGGTGCGCAATATTTCTGCCTTTAGAGAATTGGGATGTGCCCATCTGTCCCGGGTGTCATAACCATATCCTACAGCATAAATATCATTTCCCTGCTTTAACTCATCGGCATTATCGGGGTCGCTTTTTTTACCCAATTGTCTTAAAGGAATGATTTTGTTGCTCTCTTCATGTCCCGGGAAAGTGATGCAAAGATTGGCTGTGCGGTCTTCGTCGTGACGGTTCGTTGATGTATAAAGAGTAATTGTCTTCGAACCGGTTCCCGCTGTGTCATCCATTGCCACATAGCCTAAAATATCATCTATGGAAATCTTCCAGGCTGCATTACCTTCGGTTTTTATATGGACTTTGTATTCTTTTGCCACACGTGCCAATTCCATAAAGTCTGTCCCGTTTTCAATTTCAATTTCCGTCTCAATCATTGAAACTTCATCTTTCTGGCATGACACCGCAGTTACGAGGGTCATACCCAGCAGTATGATGGATGATACCATCATTGCTGCTTTTTGAAATCTTGTTGTTTTCATCTTCTTTTTATTCAGCGTTTACCGTTTTATAGTATATGATCTGTTGTACAGTCTGCGTTCTTTTTGCAGTGCATTTCGGAAAGCATCGCCTCCCGATGATAATTTAGCATCGTTTGGCTGTGAAAAAAGGACTATAGAATCCTTGCCGCTCTCTGTTAAAATGACAACCCTGAGATTCGCCGAATGATCCAGCGAATAGACCTTACCGTCAATAACTTCAGGATGATCGGCTTTAGGCTTTGCAATCACAGTCAAGGCAACCGAGTCAGGAGCCTCGATCATGGGCAAAGTCATAGACTCAACCTGATCCGTTGCGGCGGTTTCTGTTTTAGGATTGCCGCCGGGGCTTGTATAGGTCATCTCTACATTATAGAACTCATACCATGTGTCAGCAAGATCTATAGAGTAGGTAACCTTAATATTTACTGCAGCCTGCCGATCGTCAACCGCAGGGTCGTCATCATCTTGACAAGATGTAAGAGTCACAGGCAGTAAAATGGCAATTATTGCCATTAATGCCGAAAAACAATTAATTCTATTCATAAGCTCAAATTTATTCTAACATCCGTTTCTTAGCTCAACACTAAGATAACCGGACAAAAATCGATTTACCCTTAATGCAACAAAGTTAAAAATAATATTCAGAGATATACAACCCGTGTTCCAAAAATATACATACAAAAAATAACGGAACAAGCGCTGTCTGCCTGTTCCGTTATCCCGTTCGTTATCGGTCCGTTGACCGTTAATGTTATCTGACTATTCGTTAGATGTTACTGCTTCCTTATTTTCCTCTGCTTCTGTGAACTGGGCTTTGAGTTTGGGTAGCCAGCCTTTACCCAGGACTATGCCGCAGCCAATTACTGCGCCAACGAATGTCCACAGTATCAGGGTTTTTGAACGGCTGTTGGAGGACTGTATGGGAACTTTAACAGGCTGAATTATTGTGAATACGGGCGTATCTTTTTTAACCTGCATCTTGGATTGTTCAAGCTGCTTTGCCATTTCGGTGTAGATTGAATTGGCAATGGTGTATTTGGACTGGATACGGTCGCGTTCAATGCGGTCCCGTGTGGTGGTCATACTTTGCGACCTGTCGGTAATTACTGCTAACCTCTCCTGATATTGTTCGGCCTCCGCTTTGGCTTCGTCATAGCGGGCCTGGATATAATCCAGTTCACTCTGTGCCTTTTCAGTTTGCAGACGGGTAACCTCATCCTGAAGCAGTTGCAGAGCTTTCATGGCAAGTTCGGCAGTCTGGATGGGTTCAATACCTTTTACGGTGAGAGTAAGAAAGCCCTCCTTTTTGTCAACCATGAGCGAAACGCTTTCACCTATCTTTTCAAGCATCTCACCCTCCTCATTGGTAATAACCAGAGGTTTTGGACCTTCCGACGTCGAATCGGGAGGTACCGTATCTTCCTTTTTGCCGCGTATAGCCTTCATCAAAAGGGAGGGCAGTCCAATGGTATATTTCTTAACTGCTCCCATTAGAGTCGGTTTGGCATATTCCTGAGAGTATGTCATCATATCAACCGGCGTATCAACCTTATTAAAATGGAGCGGCGTATAGAGCAACTCCAGACGGAAGGGGATACTGCTTACAATCTTCGGATAAATAAGCGGTGAGATCTCTGCCGAGGAAGTTGAGCTCAGGTCAACTCCGGCAAGTGAGGCCAGACTGCTCAGTGAGGAGCCGCCTTTTGAACTTGTTTGGGGAACCATTACGGTGGTGACCGTATATTTGCGCTGCATGGTAAGCGCTGCTATTAGACCCAGCGCTATAAAGATGCATGTCCATATAATTACGGTCCTGCGTCCGTCCCATAGGGTTTTTATCAGGGCTATAAAATCAATGCCCTCGTCTTCTTCCTCAAAGGGAACGTTATAATTGGGATTCTCTTCCATATCACTTAAGTCTGTCAACAAGTAAGATAATTGATATAATCGATGTCAGGGAGGAGAGACTCCTGCTTAAAGTCTCATCCCAGTTAATCTTCTCTTTCTCTTTTTCAAGTTTTTCACGTTTATCCTGATCAATGCGCAACGTTATTGTTCCGCCCGGATAGACCTTTGGGTAGCAGCGTATGCCAAGAATTTTGGTGACCGATTCCGTACGGTTATTAGGCATGGTCACGGTAACACTGTTCTTGTCGGCAGTCTTCTGAAAACCGCCCGCATAGTGGCGGATATACCATTTTGCACTGCGATTCCCCTGATATATGACAGTCTTGTTTTCGGAACTGAATTCTTCGGGAACATACTGAGCCATTCGGGTTCCGGTCTCCCTGATTGTTACAGTATTTTCCTGACGCAAAACATTGATCACATCACCCTCCATAAGTATGGGATCACTCTTAATGTCTTTACTTCTACGAGTCATCTCATCAAGGTCCAGACCTATGTTGCCGCGGTTCCTGTAGGTACGGAACAGGCGGGCATAGGGGTCGGCATCGTCGAGAAGGCCGCCTGCCAGCTTAATTATCTCGGAGAGATGGGTGCGGTTATCTTCTAATATATAGACACCGGGATACTTGACACGACCGTTGACTTCTACCATACGACCTATAGAGAAATTGGGAGTCATACGTACCACAATATTGTCGTACGGCTGCAACTGGAACTCTTCGCCTTTTATGTTGTAGTTTTCATCAACCGCAAGCGTAATCAGGTCATATATGACTTCTTGAGTGTTCGAAATGTTTACGCGAAATATTTCAACCCTGTCATAGGCGGCGCCTATTTCGAATCCTCCTGCCATTGCAATCAGATCATGGAGCGTAAGGGATGGGTCAAAGGCAGTTCCAAACGGATTTTTAACTGCACCGTTTATTCTGATCTCTCCTATATTGGTATAGGTCGAGTTATCATAAACGTTCAAACGGTCACCCGGTTGCAGTAACATATCGCCGTCGGTTTCAAGCGATACGCGCAGGTACTCCATTTTGTCGGGGTTGGTCAAATCTTTGCGGAAAATATAGGCCACCGGGAAGACGTTAGGTTTCAGACCGCCGGCATATTCAATTGCCTGACTTATGGTCATGCGATCGTTAAGTCCGAATTGACGTAAAAAAGGTACCCGGACTTCACCGCTCACCGCTATGGTATCAATATCACGGTATGTTGATTGTTGCATGACACGAACAACATCACGGGCCTGAAGCGTAAAATCGGGATTGCCGTTTACGCCTGGGAAAGGTACGGTCAAAACTTCAACGGTTTCGTCGGGGCGGGTGCGTTCAACAAAAACGTAGTCGGTTTTGGCGGTAAAGGTAGGCTTGGCATTTTCAATTAGAGTAAGCAGACTGCCGTTCTTTTCCAGGTCATAGCTACCTCCGTAATAGACATCGCCGTTAATGGCAACAAAATTTTCCATTGGAATGTTGGCGGTGCGAATAAGCACTATGTCGCCGTTTTGCATATCAATCTTTTGAGTGCCGGAAAGCACATTGTTCAGGTCATACTCAAGATATTTTTTTTCTCCGTCTATGTAACGTTCAATCTGTACAAAATCGGGATAGACATTATATTTTAGTCCGCCGGCATAACGGAGTAGGTCAACAAGTGTTTCACCTTCAATCAGTTCGTATTTCATGGGGCGGTTTACGGCACCGTTGACCTGAACGATTTTTTGAGCTACAGGTATAAACATGACATCGTTGTTCTGCAGGTCATACTGAACCTTTGGATCAGGATTGGTCATATATGTGTAAAGGTCCAGTTTGTTGGTTTTGCCCGAACGCATCAACTGGATGTTACGTACCGAACCAATCGGGGTGGGGCCTCCTGCCGCCGCAAGGGCGTTGAATGCCGTATTGAGAGCCGATATAGTGAATCCTCCCTGTACTCCCACTTCACCGTATATACTTACCGATATTGTACGCGCGGTAGTTATGGTCACTGCAATCTGGTCTTGACGGAATGAGTAGTGCGATGCCAGTCTGGACCGTATGGCTTCACGCGCCTTGTCAAGAGTCAGTCCCTTCAGGAATATTTTGGTTGAACCGGCAGGCTGGATTGAGCCGTCGGCGCCTATGCGCTGATGGATTTCGGTCTGTGATGAACCGAATATGGATATATGAACTTCGTCGCCTTCACCCAGTACATAGGTGTCGGGCGCCTGAGCGCCGTCGGTGGTGCGAAAAACACCCATTGCATTATCGGTAAAGAGATTATGTCCGTATATTATGTTGCTGTCGGTTCTTGATATGTTACTCTCTTCGAGCGCCTCTTCGGCAGCGGCTTCGCCGGGCGTTGTCTGCGGAAAAATATTCGATGTAAACGCTTCTTCATACGTCGGGGCTGTGGTTGTGTCAGCGACACCGGTGGGTGTAGCACTGGTAGCAGCAGCTTTTTCGGCCTGCATCTTGTCTAAAATGTTAGTCACACGGCTCCTGTAGTAGGCGTATTCGTTGGGCGGTATATTGTCCACATCAATACCCTCCTCAAGCAGACGGGTGCGGACTTCGGTCTCATTCAAACCGCGCTTTTGCAGCTCGTCCTGAGCCATTGAAATCATCGAGGACGACTGTCCTGCTGCCGCAAGCGGCAATAGAATTAACAGAGAAAAAAACAGTCTTTTCATGTGGTAGAATTGATATTTTATTTTTGATTTGACGTGTAAAACTGCGCAAAGTTAGGAAAAAAACAATAAATGTGTTACATTATGTAACATAAACTCTAAATTGATAGTTTTTAGGCGAAAAAACCGGCTCGAATTAAACAGGGTCTTAAGAAATACTTTTATCATTGTTTTTGTAAACCAAAAAAGGCTATCTTCTCATCTTTGACACATCACATTTGACAAATCAAGTCCCATACCGCTGTAGTAGCGATTTGGGGACTTTCAGTTTTGTCAACTTTGTACTAATACATCATTCTTGTTTTCCTTCTTTTGTTG
>JAGODU010000311.1 GCA_017998095.1 Prolixibacteraceae bacterium
GCCCTCAACAGTAGCTTTCATTTCCCACAGCCTCCTAAATGTATAACCTTAATTGTATAACTCTATTATAAAGCATAAAATGACTTTAGTATATAGCTTAGTTATCATGGCTTTTTTATAAGCTTTTTATAGGTTACTGTTCACACCCCCCTATCAATTGCGACGAAAAACAATGCTACCGTTGGATGCAATAATGAAAGTATTTACATTCACCGGTAGCAAGTATATTGAAAACATGCACATGAGAAAATTACCCTTATGCCAAGCATAAATGTGCAACTTCAATCAGTTGAAAATATCAGCTATACTTTGGTAGAAATTTTCATTTTGAGTTCGGATTGTTGCCATCACAGTCAGGCACTGACAAAGGTAGACCAGACTGTCGAAGCTTCGGAATGTCATGACTTGTTTTAACTTTCTCTTGAAAACTCTTCCTAGTCTCTCGGCCAGGTTGTTGTCTGCCGGAACCCTTTTATCATGAAGGAACAGGAGGCATGCTGATTTATACTCACCTAGCCTCACGCTCAGGTTGTATCCTTCTTTGTAATATTTCGTCGGTGGTTCGTAATCGTATTCATCTTTTGCAGTGTTAAGGATTTTATCAAATCTATCTTCAAACTCTTTCACTTTATCGTCATTTGGCTCTTCATCGGGCTCCAAGCTATTTCGGTAATGAATCATCTCCTGTATTAGCGCCCTCATATCGGCACTCCATGTCAGGTTTTTCTCATTCTCCATACTATCAAGCAGATATCTCAATATATGTATTAAGCATTCCTGGTGAAGTCTTCCGTAACTGTAGTAAGTTTTGTCATGATCGTGCACATGAATATTTCCATTCAGTTCAGCAGGAGTGCCTTTGATACCCTCATGTCCTTTGTGTTCTTTTGCATAATATGCTGCTTCATGCGGTGTTGCACAGATGAAGACATTGTAATTCTTGCCGTTGACCCTCGCTGTTGTGAAGTCTTCGTTCAAAACAGGTGCGCTAACCAAATTTAAGAAAACTTTATTCTGCTCGGTCTTTGATTTCTCAGCGAATTCACGGCTTAGCCCGTTAATCATGCCTTTGGAAATCTCCAAAGCACCACCGGTCAGATCAGAAAGGAACTGGCGCACTTTGTCTATCGGTACATTGCAATGGTTATTGAGCAGAAAAGCAAATGCCTTTATGCTACTATCATAATTGACGTCATTTTCCACACCGGCAGGGAAATCAGCATGAACAAGTTTCCCCGTTTCTTTGTGCCTGAATACAACAGTGTAATACTCAACGCAGTTAAGAAGCAGCTTTACACCAATCACTTGCCGCCTTTTTACGATATTGGTCATCTCATATTCGGGGTTGTTTAAATATTCTTTAGGTGCCGGGATTTCTACCACGCTTGTTGGAGTTTGTTTCTTGCGGCCATGGCCTTCGTGTCCCGGCTGACCGCCGGGTTTTCTGCCGGTCTTCTCGCGGTTATTCGTAATTTTTTTATGATTTGGCTTCAGCGATGACGGGGTGGATGAGTTCTCGTAATCCCGATTTATCTGGGCTGTCAGCTTCCTGTTCTTTTCTCGTTCTTCGTCCAGTTCGGTTAAAGTAGCGTAATGCTCTCGTTTCAACGATAGATTTGCTTCTTTTAATTCATCCACTTGTCTCTCTGCTTTCAGTGCCCGTTCTTCAAAGTCCTTAGCAATACGCTCTATCCTGCATATCTCCTTGTTGTGCTCCGCTTTGATATCCTCAAATATCTGAAACCATTGGTTCCGTATACTAACCGTTTTGGCATGCGCTGATGCGAGTTCACTGCTCAATCGGGCGATTTCACGATCCTTCTCATTAAGCATTGCTCGGAAATTCAAATCCATCTGTGTGTATTTTTCACCTGTCCTGAATAATTCCAGTTCGTGCTGCAAATTTTTCACTTTGTACTGAAGATTTGTTATATATTCGAATTTTCCGAACATTTATAACCAGCCTCCTTTCTTTTAGAATATGGTTGTTCTATCGCATGGCTTCATATCAGGTTGGCCACCCAGTCCTTGCAAGATTGTCAAACATCGGCGTAAGTTCAAAGCATTCAATTAAGCACCGGTTAGGGCATATTGTACATCCGAAGATTGTATCATTCCACGAAGCCTCCGCTGCTTCAACCAGTGCTTGTGCCTGCCTGTCAGGGCATTCCGGCTTGTATTCATAGACATATTGAATACTTATTGCCACACCCTTGCTCTTTCCTGTGTCCTTATCATAAATGCTTTTTCTCATACGCTTTGCATAATACAGGCAAAAATCAGCAATTTGCTCCGGCTTATTCTGTGCCCTGTATTGGGTAAGCTTTTTACTTGATTTTATAGCTCTATATAGATTGTTCGCATATTCATAGCAAAACCAGTTCAATTTAACCTTGTCACCGTCATCCTGGTAAAAACGCTCCGCTTTCACATTGTCAATCATTGTAATCAGTCTGCTCCTTCCTGTTGGTTAATTTTTGCTTGAACTTCTTATCAAGTGGGTATAGGTATATGTCTTTTTGGGGTAATGCTGCCCTTGTGTGTATGTCGTTTCGTCCGCGCCCTTTAGTTCGTCCTACCCATTGCCAATTTGCGGCTTTGTAGCATGTACCGAGGAAGCGTCCGCATTCTACAAATGTCTCCAAACAGTATAGCTCATGTCCATATTTATTTACCCAATCTCTTGATATTCGTCGTGAGACATGCCCTAAAATATGACTGGCTAAATCTGGTACCTTCACCCATGGTAAAATTAAAAAACGCGTATTATTCGTTAAATACGGCAACATTGATTTACGTGTTTCTCTATCCCAGCCAATATATTCGTCTCTGTCCTCACAAGCCCATGCCGCTGATCCGAATAAAAGACATGCTAATATCCTGCCATTCCGGCTTCTGACTTCATACTTGATGTTTTCTCCTATGGTCCTGTCAAACCCTAAATAGTGGTATTGATCTATTAATGATTTGTATTCGGCAAGATTGCCGCCACTTGTCACTATCTCTATATTCAACGGCATCAGATCTTCCAAGCTGCAGCATATTTCATCCATGTCATGGATAAGATGCTTGACTTTAAGTCTAACGCCAGCAGATCTTGATGTCATCATTCTTTTCGGTAGTATTATTTCACCTTTCTGTTCCAAGTCCCGTAGCATATCTCGGCATGATATGTCTTTAAGCTGGTTATTGGCTCCTTTCCACTGCCACTTTTCGCATAGTGCCTTCGATATTCGTGTTCTGTTCCAGTCAGGGTTTTGTGAAATCATTTCTTTGATTTCGGCAATAAGTTCATTTGTTAGCTTTGGTCTATAATTAATCATATTTTAATTGTATCATATGTTTTGTGATGAGTCCAGTCTTTTTTTTCATTTTTGTAGACAAAAAAGAGTCGAAATACGACTCTTTTTATATCTTGCTTTTAAATCTGCTTAGGAGGGGGTGTGAACAGTAACCACATTATTGTTCTTTATTTTTTAGGGCTTCTGAAAATTAATATAAAAAAGCCATCCCACTTATGTGAGATGGCCTTTTATTAAGCTGATGTTATTTTACTGTAACACCGTTATCATTAGAATCTTTCAGATAATCTGCTCTCTTAATCAAAGCTGAAGTAATCATTGCTTTTTTTGTTGATGTGTCTACAGCTAACAGATTTTCACCATCGTCAGTAAGCGTTGCAACTAATTTATTAGAATTAATAC
>JAGODU010000312.1 GCA_017998095.1 Prolixibacteraceae bacterium
AAAGCACGTGAACGCGTTGAAAGAGAATATGATTGGTTTACCCTATCGGAGAAAATGATCACCGTCTATCATCAAGTGCTCAATAAGGAAAAACGATGAGAGAGTATCAAAAAGACTTTATTACTTTGTATGAGCATCTACGTATACCAGAGAAAAAGAAGTATAAACAGGGGAAAGTAAAATACATTCTTCAAAGGCTCTCATCCCACAACAAACAAGGCATGTGCTTGGATATCGGTTGTTCCGATGGGGAAATAACATTGAGTTTGAGTGACGAATTTGATTGGATTATTGGTAGTGACATTGACATTAGAGCATTAAAAATGATAAACAAAGCTTCACATGAGAATATCAGTTTTTTTTCGGGGGATGCGATGTCACTGCCCTTTGAGGACCATTCATTCGATGCGATTGTTTGCTCTCAGACATATGAGCATGTACCTTCTTCCGATAAATTATTCGAAGAAATAGATAGAGTGATCAAAGAGGAGGGGATGATCTTTTTTAGTGGTCCCAATAAGTTATTTCCAATCGAACCTCACTATTTACTTCCTTTCTTGCATTGGTTCAGTCAAAAATCAGCTGACAGGTATTTACGATTAACCAGAATGGGTGACCATTATTATGAACGATCAGAAACCTATTGGAAACTAAAAAAAACTTTTAATGGTTATGAAATTATAGATGTAATAAAGTTTGTTTTCGAGTATTATGGGCAACACTCACCAAAAAAAATCTCTCGTATTGTTAATAATATTGCATCAAAAATGCCTGTTTTTCTTTTACGATTAATTGCCCCATTTATGGTGAATATCAACTGGATCTTGATAAAAAAGGTAGCTGGTTCTAATGACACACATAGAATCAAATTCGCCTCGTAGAGCTATTCGAGAGGAGATACAAACATTTTTAACTCAAAAAGGGGAAGATTGGTGGAAGTATTTCTCTGCTTCAATACTTACCCATTGGAGAATCATGTTCGAAGATTTCGTTCCACGCTACTTGCACGGTCGCGTATTGGATGACGGATGCGGTAATACACCATATTTGGAAGTAATTAGACAATATTCCGAGCAATTAGTACTTCTGGATCATAATATTTCCTACCCAGAATTAAATGTATGCTCTGATGTCAGAAAGCTTCCTTTCTCGAACGATAGCTTCGATTGCGTCTTGAGTTTCCAGGTACTGGAACATGTCGCAAATCCTTTTGAAGCCATGCAAGAAATCGGTCGAATATTAAAACCTGGGGGAGTCTTATTGCTTTCAGTACCGCACCTAAGCCGGTTGCACGAGCTCCCGCATGATTATTTCCGATATACTGAAAACGGGTTATTAGAATTAGCTAAAAGCGCAAATCTCGAAGTGCTTGAAATTAAACCAACAGGTGGTTTAATTGTATTCCTCGGTCATCAGATTTCGATGGTTTTTATGACCAGTCTATGGCAGGTAAAATTTCTCAGACCACTTCTATTAGCTATTAATAAATATTTCTTAACCAAATTTCTGGTTGCAATCGATAAATTTGCCGGCTTTCCATTCCTCTTTCCACAGGGTTACGCGATGGTCGCAAAAAAACAATGAACTGGCAAAAGATTAAAACTTATGCCCGAATTCTTGGGAGCATAATAGGCATCGGCATTTTTACCTACTTAGTTATTAAAACTGTAAAAGACATCACGGCAATATCAGCTCCTATTGTCTTTAATGGTTCTTTTTTGGTATCAGCTCTTCTTGTTACATTGATGATTTATTTGATGCAAATGGTCAACTATGAATGGATGATTACAACACAGAGAAGTGATTCCAAGCTAAAAGATATTATGGTAGGTTATGCATTTTCATTATTGCATAAATATATTCCAGGTTATATTTGGGGATACTTTTCTCGAGCAGACTGGTATGAAAGAAAGGCTTCGATATCTGCAACACATTCTTGGATGGCATCTATATTAGAAGTTCTTACAACAATAACCACAAGTTTGTCTATTTGGATCACCTTCAACCTTGTTGGGAAGGGACTCAATTTAACTATAGCCCTAATGGTAATGTTGGTCCCTATTATCCTTTTATACCCATTGAACTTATTAATATCTTTTTCACAAAAAATCAAAAGAGCAGATCCATACCTCAAGAATATCAGACTTATCCCATTATCAAAATGGGCATTAATAATAGTAAACTCGTATTGTCAGTGGATATTATTTGGTTTCGGATTGTGGATGATTTGCCAGGTCTATTCTTTAAAAATCGGATTAAGTATCACGGATCTGACGGGTTTTGTTTATTCTTTTGCCAGAGCATGGGTAAGCGGATTTTTAACCATATTTGTACCCAATGGAATTGGTGTCCGGGAAGTCGTTTTGACAAAATTGTTGATTGAGGTGAATTATATCGGTCCTACGATGGCAATTCTGCTTTCCACATCTTATCGTCTGTTAATGATGGTGGCGGAGTTTGTTTGGGGACTACTCGCCGTATTCTTGAACAGTAGGATCTCTCTTCACAAATAAACCGAAAGTACTATTGATTTTGAATCGTTTCAAAATTATGATATAGAAAATTTGCCGGAGGATAACATGAAAAAATATTTTCGTATTTTAGCTGTAGCATTTATTGTCATAGCATTAGCAATTACACCTTTTGAAAAAATCAACACTATGGTATTTGCCGCAGCTACCAGTAAAACGTTAGCAACTAATTATACCCTAGTCAATCTTGGTGATGCAGAAGCTGCAGTTGTTGCCCAATATATTACCCCAACAGGTACAGAATGGGGCTCTTCTATCTTTAAGAACTTCACGATCCCCGTTGGTGGAAATCAGATAGTCCGTCAGTATGATGACACCGGTTTGACCCCCGGAATGGGTTCAGTAGTTCTTTCTTCAAATCAACCATTGGGTGCCATGGTTCAGGAAGTTACTCGTTCGGGCGTTCCTACTATGGGGGCTTATTCTGGTGTCTCAGTTTCCAGTGCAACCTGGTATGTTCCTCTTGCTGCCCGTCAAGCTAATTCTGCTACTGGTAAGGTGAATTCTCAGATTATTGTTCAGAATACAGGCACAGCCGATGTCGACTTCACCGTAGAATATTTCAGTCTTTCTACAGGTACTAGTGCCTTTTCCAAGAATTACACTGATTTAGCAGTTGGGGCTTCTCTACTTATCGACCTAGATGTTGAATCTGGCTTGACTCCACCTTGGTGGGGTTCGGTAGTAGTCTCTACTACAAGTGGTTCACTTGGCGTGATATCAAATATGTTCTTCGGCCCCGACAGCCTTAATGCCTTCAATGCATTCGCAGCTGAGGAGGTCACCTCAGTGTGGAGAGTTCCTCTGTTGTATGTCCGTCTGCCAAATACCCTGACAACTTCATTAACTGTCCAAAATCTGAGCGGCTCAACATTACCCGCAGGTGATATTCAACTCGCATGTATAAAAAATCCAGCTGCTTCTGGCTCTGACTTTACAATTGTGAGTACCAGCGAAGTATTGAATAAGAGTTCATATACATTCAATACATTTACAGATACGACTAATTTCCCAACTCCAAACTGGTATGGAAGTTGTGAAGTAAAATCCCTTTCAGGTAAAAACATAGCAGTGCTGGTCCAGGATCGCTATACAAAAAATGCTGAACAATCTATGTATGGTGCAGTTCCTGGCAACCTGACCAGCCAGAATGTTTCTG
>JAGODU010000313.1 GCA_017998095.1 Prolixibacteraceae bacterium
TATGCCTTCAGTTTGTTTGCTGATACCAGATGATTGATTTTGTATGAGGGTTGCTGGTTTTTATCCATGACTCCTCCTTATTTTGATATTTCTCCAATCTTATCCCCTTAATGTATTAATGGTTTGCTCAATTTCGTCGGCAGTTTTTATTACGGTCGAATTAAGTTGAAATGCTCTTTGAATTTGAATTAATTTTACCATTTCATCGGATATTTCAACATTGGAAGCTTCCAGGTAACCCTTCAAAACCTTTGCTTCAACTAAGTTATACTCTGCATCTTCATTTGAAATTCTGTACAGGTTGTTACCTGCCTGCTCTAAATCGGCATTATTGTTAAAAGTAAAAACTCCAATCTCTATATTATCTATATCGTCAGAATTTTTAATAATTATAGGCTCCTCTTGATTGTTTAATACATATCCGCCTTGGTATGTAAGGTAATTCTCATCATCAATATTTGTAATTTCAAAGCTGCCCCCTCTTGTAAACAAATTTTCCTCTTCAAATTGAATTGCAAAAAAACCTTCACCAAGTATTGCGAAGTCTGTTTTAACACCGGTTTGATATGGAGTTCCCTGACTGAAAACAACATCAATCTTACTGATTTTAGACCCGCTTCCTGATTTTAATTCTGTGTCGGCTCCTCTAGTTCCTCTCATATTGGTATAAATCAAATCGGAAAACTCAGGCTTTGATTTCTTAAAACCTTCTGTTTGTATGTTTGCCATATTGTTTGATATAACATCCAAATAATTTTTATTGCTTATTGCTCCGTTTGTCGCCGTATAATATGCTTTAATCATATGGGCCTCCTATTGTACCTTTCCTATTTCATTGACTGCTTTGTCATTTATCGAATCATATATTTTTAACGCTTGTGCTGCTGTTTGCAAAGCCCTTTGTGATGAAATTATATTTGTTAATTCTTCCGTAATTTCAACATTGGACCTTTCAATTGTTTTATTTCTTATGATTGGATATTCTGCTAAGTCCGGCTCTGCATCCGAAATAAACATTCCTTCGCCATATTTGTTTAAATCAGCGTAATCAGGGAAGTCAAAAACAGCAATTTTGTCCGCAATTTCACCTTCGATTATTATACTTCCGTCTTCTAAAAATTCAAATTTATCACCTTCTACGTATATATCTCCAAATTCCCCCTGTACTCTTCCAATACCTTCAAGAAACAAATATCCTTCTTCATCTATGTTAAAGCTTCCGTTACGGGTGTATAAAATTTGCCCCTCATTATCAATTGCAAAGAATCCCGCTCCAATAATTGCAAAATCCGTAATATTTCCTGTTTCCTCCAAAACCCCCTGCGAATGTATGGTATTGTTTTCCGTTACGGCTCGAATAAGAGAAATATTGTTGATTGGCTCTGCTTCTTCTTTTATTCCATTTTGTTTGTATTTATTTATCAGTAAGCTGCCGAAATTTGAAGTTATAGCCTGTTCCTTTTTATAACCTGCCGTATTTAAGTTTGCTACATTATTGCTTGATACATCGATTTTTCTTTGCTGAGTAATCATGCCTGAAGCTAATGTATAAAATCCTCTTGACATATTGCACCTCTCATCTTTCATTTTTAATTATCGGCATATAAATAGTTCCTTACGCTTTTTTCTAATTTCTGTAATGCCGATGTATGTATTTGTGATACCCTTGAATTGCTTATTTCTAAAATTTGCGCTATATCCTTAAGCTTTAGTTCTTCCTTGTAATATAAAGAAATTATAAGCTTTTCCTTTTCATTAAGTTTATTTACGCTTTCCACCAATGTTTTATATAATTCCTTTGATTCGATTTCATGCTCAGGTATTTTATGCCTGTCTTTTAATCCATACTCGCTTAAATTAGCTTCCTCGATCAATTCTTCAAAGGATAATATGCTTGTACCATATGCATTGCTGATAATTTTGTTGTAATCGCTTATGTCCATATTAAGATGTTCCACTATTTCATTGTCCGTGGGAGTTCTGCCCAACTTATTGGACAAGTACTCTTCTGATTCTTTTATTATTTTGTAATCATTTTTGACTTTTCGGGGTATCCAGTCTTGTTTCCTTACATAGTCGATAATCGACCCTTTAATCCTTATTGAAGCATATGTTTCAAATTTTGTATTTTTGGATATATCAAATTTCTCGATTGCATCCATCAGAGCTATGATTCCTTCATTTACAATATCATCGACATCCCCGTACTGCTGATATATGCCTCTCATTTTCAGAGCTATTATTCTTACTAAGTAGATGTATCTTTCAATAATTTGATTTCTGATGGTTAAATCTCCGGTTGCATGGTACTGCTCCCATAAGTGGTTTTGATATTCTTCAATTTGTAATTGTTTGTTTTCGGTTAAAATCATATCATCACTCTTTCATTTATATTGCTACATTGCCCAAGGCTTGTATTTGTACTGAATTGTCAATTTCATTAAATGATAATACAACGGAGTTAGGATAAAATTGGTCTAAAAGCTTTCTGAAATATCCTCTTACAAATGGTGAAGTAAGTATTATGGGGATGTTTATTTCGCCCTTCAGTTTATTGATTTGCTCAATCAGCTGTGTCACTAATTTTTGCATCAATTCAGGGTCAATCGATAAATAGGAGCCTTTATCATTTTTGCTTATTGAATTGATTATTAATTTTTCAACATCAGTGCTTAATGTAATGACCCTAATTTGACCTCCCTCAGACCATTTGCGCGTTATGGTTCTTTTTAGTGCTTGTCTTACATATTCCGTAAGCATTTCCGTATCCTTGACAGAAGACCCGTAATCACTGATTGTTTCTAAAATTGTTTCCATATCTTTAATAGGAATGCCTTCTTTAAGCAAATTGCCCAGTATTTTTTGCAGATTGCCCGGAGATACAATTCCGGGAACAACTTCTTCCACCAATAACTTGTTATCCTTCTTTATTTTGTCTAGCAGCTGGTTTAAATCCTGTCTTGATAATAATTCATGAGCATGTGTTTTTACTACCTCCGACAAATGTGTTATTAATACAGACAAAGGGTCTATTACGGTATATCCGTAAATTTCCGCCAACTCTTTTTTGTCCTTCTTAATCCATTTGCTTGGTATTCCATATGCAGGCTCTATTGTTTCAATACCATCCACCTCACCTGTTAAGTTTCCGGGGTCAAGAGCCAAATAGTATTCCACTAATATTTCCCCCTTGGCAACTTCTTCTCCTTTAATTTTTATAACATACTCGTTTGGATTAAGATATCCGTTATCTCTCAATCTGACTGAAGGAACTACCATTCCCATCTCTTGGGCAAATTGACGCCTGAACATTACAACTCTGTCAATGAAGTTGCCTCCGTCAACATCCACCAGCGGAATTAAACTGTAACCTACTTCCATTGCAATAGGGTCTACTTGAATTAATTCATAAATATTATCAATATTTCTGAAATACTCCTCTTCCGATACAGGCTCTTCCTCTTTATCTGTATCTGTTTCAGCCGCAGCGGAAACTCTTGCTCTTAAGAGGCTGATTCCTAAAAAAATCAGCAATGATGACAGTGTAATTACCTGAGGTAAAGGAAATCCCGGTATGAAAACCATAAATAATATTACTACTCCGGATATTATCAAGACTACCGGCTGTGACCTTATTTGTTTGGTCAAATCTACATTTAAGCTTGACTCGGAAGCAGCTCTTGTAA
>JAGODU010000084.1 GCA_017998095.1 Prolixibacteraceae bacterium
GATGATGAAAAGAAATATGCCGGAAGTGGTGTCTCCGCTTGTGCTACATGCGACGGCTTCTTTTATCGGGGCAAAGATGTTGCTGTCGTTGGGGGAGGGGATACTGCTGCGGAGGAAGCGATTTACCTTGCAGGATTGTGCAGAAAAGTTTATCTCATTGTCAGACGTGATGAGCTTAGAGCATCTAAAGTTATGCAGGAAAGGGTTATAAAAACTCCGAATATTGAGGTTCTTTGGAAACACCAGACTAAAGCTCTTTTGGGTGATGGTGTTGTTCAAGGTGCTGAATTATACAAAAATAAAGGCGAATCCAATGAAGAGATTGTAAAGATTAATATCGACGGATTCTTTCTTGCGATAGGACATAAACCTAATTCAGACATATTTAAAGATTATCTTGAACTTGACGAAGTGGGATATATCAAAACTATTCCCGGAACTTCGAAAACAAATATAAGCGGTGTTTTTGCCTGCGGCGATGTTCAGGATCCTAACTACAGGCAAGCTATCACAGCTGCAGGATCAGGTTGTATGGCAGCTATTGATGCAGAAAGATTTTTAAGGGAGGGGTAATTTTATCCCTTCTTTCTTTTATATAACTGATTGAGATAGAAATTTGTCACTTCCCTGTAATATAGGCTTTGTGACTTTTTAACCTTATCTATTGCCTTGTCGATATCTCCATTCATCTCATAAGCCAAAGCAATATTGAGCAATACTTTACTTCGTGTTGAACTGCTACCTTTGTCTTCAAATAATAGCCAGTTATTCAATGCATCTTCCCATTTACCTTCAGCTGCTACCTTGATTGAATTGTCAATTGCTGTATCACCAACGATATAGTAATACCGGCTAACTTCAACCCATTTAGGAGCTATCAGATCACTGAAACTGATTGCTGCCTTTATTCCGGTTTCTATTGCTGCGTCCTTTATTTTAGGAAGATTGTTAAATACTGTTATCAGTTTATATTGATAGTCTTCCCAAAACAACGTATCCTGACTTGATTTATAGTCAACAATAATTTGCTTCTTAGCAGGATAATAAATTCTCCAGTGTGCCCTTGAAAAATAAGTTATTGATGCATAATATGTCTTTTCAAATTCGAAATATTCACCAAATTCAGTCTTCGTGTTGTAATTAGTACTAGTCTTCATAGCAATATTTTCCAGTACTATCAGTGCATCTGTCTGAAATTCATCACATACTGCTTCCACATATTCCCAACTTAAAGGATCATTCGTTTGAGTGTAAGGCAACGCCCTGTATACGTTCCTTTCCAAAGGAATCACAACATCATATCTGTCGGAATCAAAAAGTAATTCGCCAAGAACTTTTAAAGTAGTATCAGCAGCTATACTGTCAAGTATTACCTTGTCAATATTGAAGTTTTGCTTGTAAAAAGATATTTGAAGCGAATCTTTATTGTAATTCTGAAATTCAGGTGTCAATGCCCTGTTTAAAAGAGTAAAACTTTGTATGGAATCTGATATAAGATATTTTGGTTTCTGCGGAATCTCTACAGTAAACTTCTTTAACTGGGCATGAACATAGTTTGCTAATATTACCAATGCCAGGATTATTAATAACTTTTTCATACTTTCAAGTTTAGACTAGTAACTTCCCCAAAATTTTCTCAAAAACCATTCCAAAGTTAGCAAAACAACTATTATTATCATCAGTAATTTCCAATCAATTATTTCACTGATATTTTTCTCTTTATGAACTTTCGCTTTAATTTTCTGATTGTTTTCAAGAGTAGATATCAATTCTTTATAATTGTCTTTTAGGAAAAGCTTTCCACCTGTTTTTTGAGAAATTGAATTTAAAAGATTGAAATTGGCCCTTCTGTTTTGTTTTTCAATATTTATCTCTTCAATATTAAATACCCCGCTTTGTGTGAAATCCTTTTCTCCTATTTTAGTAGAAGCAGTGAATGAATATCGTCCCGGCTTCAAAAATCCAAGATTCAGGTTGTATTCAATGTTGTTTGCATCAAAAATATAATCAAGCTCTGAATTTGTCGAATCGGTTAATGTCAACTTAACTTCTGAAGTAGTGATGGGTTCATATATT
This sequence comes from Prolixibacteraceae bacterium, assembly GCA_017998095.1. The sequence continues at coordinate 2,077 of JAGODU010000084.1, forward strand.
TCATTGTAAACCTGAGCCTTTAGTCTTACAGGTGAAATTTCAGGTGCTATACGCTTATACAGAATCTTGAATTGATCTTTTACTTCTTTTATGCATAGGTAATTAAACATACTCACAATTAGCTGATCAAATGACTCAGTGTTGTCATAATTCTGAAATTCATATAATTTCCACCGCCAAATTCCTTCTCCGGTTATTGCTCCAATTTTTCTGCCGGCTATATCACCTGTCATTATCAAAGGATAATTCATGTCTACACCATTTATCTTTTGATATGCCAATACTGAATATTCACTGCTGAATTCATATTGAGTGTAGTGAGAAAGCAGGGGAGGATATACTTTTGAAACATTTTTAATGTTTGACGGAATAGAAAACAATGTAAACATTTCGTTGAAGTTTGCTGAGCTTTCCTGACTCATAGTAGACGATGTCATAGAAAATTTCAATCCCATGTTATTGAGTGAACTTAACGAAGTTCCCGGGCCAACTAAAACAAGCAAAGGAACCTTAGATTGACTGATTTCTGTATAAAGGTCATTTTGCTGACGTTTAAGCGAAGGAATCTGATTCAGCACTAACAGGTCGTAATCTTTGATATTGCCTTTAAAATTGGCTATTTCTGATGTAGTCACTTCAAAATTTGACTGTCGTTTCAAGGTTTCACTAATTGTGCCAATGTCAGGGTGGGGTGCTTCTGTCAGAAATAAAACCTTAAATTTGTTGTCGTGTACTTCAATGGTGAATCTGTAGTAGTTATTGTCTGTATTTATTTCATTGGGTACCGGTGAAAGTACGATTGAAACATCCTGTAATCCTGTCTTTTCTGATTTAAGGTTGATGGTTTTGCTGTAATAAAAATCAGGCTGGGGTACATCTATTTGCTCGGAATACATCATTTTACCAGCAAGATATACAGATAACTGTGCCGGTAATGAATTGAAATTTTCGAAGTTCATTTCTATCTCCAGAGGAAAGCTGTTTCCAAGAAAAACGTTCGTATTATGTGATACCTCACTGATTGCCTGATCAGAAAAAGATGTTGTGTCACCAACTCCTATTGTGTAAATCGGTGATTGAATTCTTTCAACATACTGCAAAGGATTTCTCCCTTCGTTATAAATACCGTCTCCAATAAGTACTATGGCTCCTACATTCAAGTTATAAAACCTTTTATCTACTTCTTCAATGAAATCGGAATAGTTTGATATCTTGTCACTAAAATCAGCATTATTTGATTGCCTTACTTCTTTCCCAAAGCTAAGCGTTTGAATATCATAGTTCCTGAATGATTCCGAGGTAAGTTCTCCCAATATTTTAGTGATTTCTTCGCCATTTTTTTGATCAACGTTCACTGATTCAGAGTTGTCAACACCAATTACAAGTATTGGCTTTTCAATTCTTTTTTTAATTGTTTCTGCTATTGGAGAAAGCAAGAGAAACGAAATAATAAGTATATAAAGAAATCTTATCCCGCTTAAAAGATATCCCTGTAAAGAATTAAATTCATCTTTATCCTTTCGGTGATGATAGATTAGATATGCTATTGCAAGTGCAGCGATAATTATCATTACCAGATAAAGTCCTGCGTTTGGTATTCCTGTTTGTATCTTCAATTTGATAAATTATTCCTTGTTTATGGCAAAATTATAATTTTTTTTAAAGAAGGCTCTAAGCCTTTATAAAGTAAATAATCCGTTTTTTCTTAAAACTCCTTATGTTCATAAATTATATAAATCTTAAAGATTTAAATATTTGGAGATTATCCTGTTTAGTAAGACTTTTACAGAAGAAATTTAATTGAAATTATTACGAAATCTTCCAAATTACCCACCCCAAACATTTTAGGTTAGTTTTTATTATTTTCAAAAAAGCTCTTCTTTCGAAGAGCTTTTTTTTTATAGTTCAAGATCAATATTGAATAGTTCAACCCAAGGTAATCCTTGTTTTGCAACTTCTTCAAGAAATGGATCAGGATTAAATTCTTCAACGTTAAAAACTCCAGCGCCTTTCCATAATCCATTAAGATACATCATCGCTCCAACCATAGCCGGAACGCCGGTTGTATAGCTTACTCCCTGTGCTCCAGTTTCTTTAAATGCATCCTGATGTTTGCAGTTATTGTAGATATAGTACGTTAATTCTTTTCCGTCTTTCAATCCTTTAATTCTGCAACCTATTGATGTTTCTCCTGTATAGTTTTCTCCGAGTTCACCCGGATTTGGCAATACTGCTTTCAAAAATTGTATAGGAACTATTTCTCTTCCTTCGTACATTACAGGTACTATGCTTGCCATACCAATATTTTGAATTACCCTCAGATGAGTGAGATATTCCTGTCCGAAAGTCATCCAGAAACGAGCCCTCTTTAATGTAGGAAAATTCTTGACCAGTGATTCAAGCTCCTCATGATAAATTAAATATGATTCCTTAGGACCGATATTAGGATAATCCAATGGTTTATGTATTTCATGAGGCTCAGTTAATTTCCACTCACCGTTTTCCCAGTATTTGCCCTTTTGCGTTACTTCCCTGATGTTTATTTCAGGATTAAAATTTGTGGCAAATGCTTTTCCGTGATCTCCCGCATTACAGTCAACAATATCAAGATATTGTATTTCATCGAAATAATGCTTTGCTGCATAAGCTGTATAAATACTTGTTACTCCCGGATCAAAGCCACAACCAAGTATAGCAGTTATTCCTGCTTCTTTGAATTTGTCCTTGTAAGCCCATTGCCAGCTGTATTCAAATTTAGCTTCGTTTTCAGGTTCGTAATTTGCTGTGTCAAGATAAGCAGTTTTGGTAGCCAGGCAAGCATCCATAATTGTTAAATCCTGATAAGGAAGTGCAACATTTACAACAAGTTCAGGCTTGAACGAATTTATTAATTCAACAAGTTCATCTACATTGTTAGCATCTACTCTGGCAGTAGTGATTCTGTTTCCCCCTATTGCCTTTGCGATAGCATCACATTTTGACTTTGTACGGCTTGCAAGCATGATGTCAGTGAAAACATCAGGATTGGAAGCCATTTTGTGAGCAACAACAGTTCCAACACCGCCTGCTCCGATAATGAGTACTCTTCCCATTTACTTTTTCTTCAGATTTAAATTATAAGTAATAATTTTTTATATGGACAAATATCCAAATTTTTTAAAACAATAAAGAATCATTGCAACTGATTCTTGTCACATTTTAAAACAATTATTGTACCTTTTTTAAACTATACCTGAAAATCCCATGAATGCCATTGCAAGTATGCCTGCTGTAATTAAAGCAATTGGTGTGCCTTTTAAACCTTCAGGAATGTTTTGCATCTCCAGCTGCTCTCTTATTCCTGCAAAAATCGTTAATGCAAGCCCAAAACCGATTGCATTTGATGCTGAAAAAATAACTCCTTCCAAAAGGTTGTAATCCTTTTGTACAACGATAATGGCAACACCAAGTATAACGCAGTTGGTCGTTATTAATGGAAGAAATACTCCTAACGCCTGGTAAAGTGAAGGACTTATTTTTTTAAGTATTATTTCGACCAGCTGTACCAAAGCTGCAATTACCAAAATAAAGGAAATTGTCTGAAGGTATTCTATATGAAGCGGATTGAGTATGTATTTCTGAATTATGAAAGTTGTTATTGTTGCCAATACAAGTACGAATGTCACGGCTGCTGTCATTCCCAAAGCTGTTTCTATTTTCTTAGATACTCCAAGGAAAGGACAAATACCTAAGAATTGTGTCAACACTATGTTGTTGACTATAATTGCCGATATTATTATCAGAATGTATTCCATAATGCTTTATTTTCAGGCTTTTTTCTTATTAATAATATTTACTATTGCAATCAGGAACCCCAATACAATGAAGGCCCCCGGTGCAAGTACAAACGCAAGCATCCCATATTGTTCAGGGAATATAGCCAAACTGAATACCTTCCCTGTACCAAGCAATTCTCTCATACTTCCAAGTACTGTTAAAGCCATGGTAAAACCCATTCCCATGCCTAATCCATCTATTCCTGATGATAAAACTGAGTTTTTTGAAGCAAAGGCTTCAGCTCTTCCAAGGACTATACAGTTAACAACTATCAATGGAATGAAAATTCCAAGGCTCTTATATAAGCCAGGCACATAAGCCTGCATAACCATCTGTACTATTGATACAAAGGCTGCAATTACTACAACATAGGCGGGAATCCTTACTTTGTCGGGAACAAGATTCTTTATCGATGATATTGCCATGTTCGACATGAATAAAACAAATGTTGTTGCTAAACCCATCCCAAAGCCGTTAATTGCTGAACTTGTTGTCCCTAGTGTAGGGCAGGTGCCCAGTACAAGTACTAGTATCGGGTTTTCTTTAATAAAACCTTTTATGAAGTTTTTCCACTGGTTCATTGAAATTCTCCTTCCTGTTTTGTGGCAGATGATACTCCGTCAAATTGTTTATCCAAAGCTGAATAAGCCCTGTTTACTGATTCAAGGAACGCTCTCGATGAAATAGTCGCAGCAGTTATAGCATCTACGCTCCCTCCGTCTTTCTTAACTTTAAGAGGCCCTTCGGAAATATTTCTCCCAATTACGTTTTGATCAGGTTTATTGCTATCATTAAACCAAATGCCCATTTTTGAACCTAATCCCGGCGTTTCTGTGTGTTTCAATACCTGATATCCTGAAATGACACCGCTCTTGTCAAAACCTACCATTATTTCAATATATCCACTATATCCGCTGTTTGAATATGTCTTAACAGCATTTGCAATAATCTCTCCGGATGAATCTAGTGCAGGATAAATTTCAAGACTGTCGCCACCATCAGCCGGCAGTACTTTAAATGCTGTTCCAAGCTTGTCATAGTCAGGTAACACACTGGCAACTGCTTCATTTTTAAGCTTCAATTCTGACCCTGCAATTGCGTCTTTGGTCATGTTGTTGACAAGTCCCAGTGAAGCTGAAGCTACCGCCGTAATCCCGAAAAGGGAAATAACCATGTTTTTAAATGTCGATTTAAGCTGTGCCATTTCTATTAAGCTCCAAAATGTTTTGGTTTGATATAATTGTTTATTAGCGGTGTAAATGCATTCATTACAAGTATTGCAAAGGAAATACCTTCAGGATATGCACCCCAAAGCCTTATGCAAACGGTGATAATCCCAATTCCAATTCCAAATATTATTTGCCCCGTTTTTGACATCGGCGATGTTACCATATCGGTTGCCATATAAATAGCACCAAGCATTACTCCTCCGGTAAGTATATGATACAGTGGGTCAATGTTTTGTTCAGGATTTATAAGCCAGATTATTCCGGTAAATATGAAAACTGAGCCAATTACTGAAACAGGAATGTGCCATGTAATCACCTTTCTTATAAGTAGAAAAGCAAATCCAATCAAAAGTAGTAATGCTGATATTTCACCAAGCGATCCTCCAATATTTCCAAACAATAAATCACCGTAATCAGGCAGCTTTTTCATCATTTCACTTGCTGATTCCCCTGATTTTAATCCTTCTTTTATTAATGACAACGGAGTTGCTCCTGAAATGGCATCTGTTGCTCTTAGATTCTGAGGCCAGGTTGTCATTTGAACAGGAAAAGAAATCAAAAGGAAAACTCGTCCAACAAGAGCAGGATTGAAAGGGTTTTGCCCTAATCCGCCAAACGACATTTTTGCAACCCCTATAGCTATCAATGCTCCGATTATTACAATCCAGAAGGGAAGTGTTGCCGGAAGGTTCATTGATAATAAAATGCCGGTTAATATTGCTGAACCATCGTTTATTGTTGGGGTAACTTTTAATATGTACTTCTGTATCAGCCATTCAAAAAGAACGCATGATGCTACTGAAACAAGAGTTACAAGTACTGCAGACAATCCGAAAACAAAGAATGACCATATCAAGGCAGGAGCCAATGCTATGACAACACTATACATTATTTTCTTTACAGAACTGCCGTCATGCAGATGTGGCGATGGCGATATTGTCAATAGTTTGTTCATTTCTATTTCTTTCTGTTACGTATAATGTTTCCGACTTTTGCTTTTCCAAATCTTATATAATCAAGTAATGGTCTGTTGGCCGGACAAACAAAACTGCATGATCCGCACTCTACACAATCCATTATCTTGTTTTGCTCTGCTTTGTCAAATATCACTTTTTCAGATAGCGTCATAAGTAGATAGGGCTCAAGTCCCATTGGACAAGCTGAAACACAACGCCCACATCTGATACAGTTTAATGCTTTCTTTCTGTGTGAATCTTCATCATCCAGAATTAATATTCCTGATGTGCCTTTAGTAACAGGAATATCAATTGTCCCAACTGATCTTCCCATCATAGGACCACCAATTATTACTTTTGAAGTAGTCGTCGGCAAGCCCCCTGCTGCTTCTATCAATTCGGAAACAGAAGCCCCGATTCTTACCTTAAAATTTGAAGGATTTTTAAGAGATTTGCCCGTTACTGTAATAATCCTTTCAAATAAAGGTTTGTTTTTGGTAACTGCTTCATAAATAGCATGTGCTGTTGATATATTATTTACTACCACTCCTGTTGAAATTGGTAGCTTCCCTGATTTTACTTCTCTGCCTGTCACTGCTTTAATAAGCTGCTTTTCACCTCCCTGCGGATATTTAACTTTCAAAGGGCAGATAGAAATACCGTTATATTTTTTTGAAAGTTCTGTCAGTTGGTTTATTGCATCAGGTTTGTTGTTTTCAATGCCAATTATTGCCTTGTCAACATTCAGTGTTTTCATCAAGAGCTTCACTCCAATAAGTATTTCTTCACCTTTTTCAAGCATAAGCCTATGATCAGCAGTTAGATAAGGCTCGCATTCTGCTCCGTTGATAAGTAATAAATCAGCTTTCTCTCCCGGTGGGTGAAGTAATTTTACATGAGTTGGGAAGGCAGCTCCTCCCATCCCAACAATTCCACATGATAAAATCCTGTCTTCGATCTGATTGGCAGTGAAAACGGAATCAGTAACCAGCTCTTCAGATCTGTCAATTGAATCATCCCAAATATCAAGTCCGTCTGATTCAATAATAACAGCTTCCCTTTTATATCCGGTGCTGTCAATAACAGGTTCTATCTTTAAAACCTTGCCTGACACCGATGAATGGATGTTTGCTGAAACAAAACCTGCATATTTGGCAATCAACTGTCCGGTCTTTACGTAATCTCCCTTTTCTACAACTATTTTAGATGGAGCACCAATATGTTGATTGGTAAGGATTGTAACTATCCCCGGTAACGGCAATTGCTTAATTGCATTCTCTGCAGAAATTTTGTTTTCGGCAGGATGAATTCCTCCTATGTTAAACGTTTTCAACACTTTGTTCTTCTTTTAATTCCTGTACCTTACGCGCAGGGAAATTAACTTCAATTATTGAATTGGTAGGGCAGACTGACACACATTTCCTGCAAAGTTTACACTTGTCAGAATCGATAAAAGCCAAATTGTTTTTAATCTCTATTGCCCCAAATTCGCACACTTTTTCACATTTGCCACAGCCGATACATGCTACATCACACGATTTCTTTGCAATTGCACCCTTTTCAGTGTTTCTGCATGCTACATATACCTTCCTGTTTTTTGGCATTTGCCTTCGCAGTTCTATAAGGAACTTTGGACAAGCTTTTACACAAGCCCCGCAAGCTGTACATTTATCATCGTCAACTTCAGGTAATCCTGTCCCGGGATTCATGTGTATTGCATCGAATTTGCATACAACACAACAATCGCCAAAGCCCAGACATCCAAACTGGCAACCTGTGTCTCCCGCTGAATTCATTGCCGCTATTGCACATGTCGATGCTCCTTCATATACCTTATCCTTCTTTCTGAATTCGCAAGTACCGTTACATCTTACAAGGGCTTTCCTTGATGCTTTTTGCTGTGCATCAAGACCCATTATTTTTGCAACATTTCCCATAGTGTCATTTCCTCCAACCGGACAAAATTTATTATCCATTGAACTTGACTTAACAATGGCATCCGCAAAGGCATGACAACCTGCAAATCCGCATCCACCGCAATTGGCGGAAGGAAGCGCTTGCTCTATTTCTTCAATCCTGGGATCTTCATATACATGAAATTTTTTGGATGCCAGATATAAAATAATTGCAGAAACAATACCTAACAGACTTAAAACAAGAATTGTATATAGTAATGCTGAAGACATAATTATCTAATTGATGTGAGATACATTGTAAGTGAACTTTTTACTGATATTTCTTCTGAATAAATACAAAATCAAATAATATGGTATTACTGATGTTAAAGCTAACAAAGCTACTAATAATTCGTTTTGTAAAAAAGAAGATGCTATTATTAAGGTGGTAATTATTATTACCAAAGGTAGTACGTAGCTGAATAATATTGCTTTAAGACCAAGTGATGTTTCAAGTTCAACCATCACCTCCTGCCCAATTTTGTAATCGTTTGAATTACATTCGATTTCAATGTCTTTGTCTGTCTTTTCGGCCATACTGCATGCTCCTTTTATATTGCAGCTTGCACAGCCGGACAAAACAGTCATGCCAACTTTTATTTTCCCGGGGTTAATTTCTTTTACAAAGCCGTTGTGAATTACTTTGTTGCTCGAATCCATAAGGGTTTAATTTGAAATCGGTGCAAAACTATACCTTATTTGTAAAGTTGAAAATGATATCTGATTGTTTTTTAAAACATATTATTAAATCAGTTGTGTACCCGATTTTAATTGAATTTATATCTTGCTAATAACGAATAAAATAGAAGAATTTGAAATATATATTTTATAAAAATATTTGGATTTGAATATTCAAGATAATAGTTCAAAAATAAAAAGGCTGCCTTATTTCTAAAGCAGCCCTGAATAAAATTTAATCTGGTCGTTATTTAATGAGCTCAACGCTTCTTTTCACAAATTGATCCAAAGCTTCACCCTTAAGCATGTTATTTGCAAGTAATGCAAGGTCTACAAGTTGTTTAGCAAGCTTGTTATCCTTTCCAAAATCAGTAAGCTTTTCTTTTTTCTGTCTTTCCAGCTCAACTGACTCTTTGTTTACTTCATTAAGCTTTTCCTTTTCATCGGCAGCTATATCATCTTCTTTCTTGCCTTCCCTTAATTTTTCAAGTGCTGTTTTTTCTTGGTTCAAAGCTTTTAATTTTAAATTTAAATCTGTCAGTTCAGGCGAAAGAGTGTTGTCCTTTGCCTCAATAACCTGCTTAACAAGCGGATGTGAAACATTTACAACAAGATTGTAGCTGTCAGGCAAAGTTCCGTACATATTCATGCCAGGCTGAATGGCACCCATGTCTTTCATCCTTCTCATAAATTCATTCTGGGTGATGACCATAGGTTGTGCTTCTGCTCCCAAATCTTCAAATGTAACGTAGTAATTTGCTTCTCCCTTTGGTGCTACCGCACTGAAAACAGGTTCAAGTTCGTCTCTTTCTTCCTGGCTTAGCTTTAATTTATCCTTGTCATCCTTGACAATCAACCTGTCAACCACATCAGAATCTACCCTTGTATATCTCTTTTTATAATCTTCCTGTTCAAATTTGTTAATCAAAGGCGCTGTGAGTATGCTATCCATCAACAGTACATCGTAACCTTTGCTTTTTGCTGCTGAAATGAAAGTGTACTGCTCTTCCTTGTTATTAGCATACAAATGAATGAGATTGTCTTCCTTGTCCTTTTGATTTTCCTTGATGATATTTTCGTACTCTTCTATCGTGAAATACTTATCGTCTGTATTCTTGTACAAGTAGAATTTCTTTGCTTTTTCTGCAAACTTTTCATTTGATAATATTCCATATTCCATGAATATCTTAAGGTCATCCCATTTCTTTTCAAAGTCAGCACGGTCATTCTTGAATATCTCTTCAAGGCGATCTGCCACTTTCTTAGTTATGTGTGAGGAAATTTTCTTTACATTATGGTCGCTCTGAAGATATGAACGTGAAACATTCAAAGGAATGTCAGGTGAGTCAATAACTCCATGTAGTAAAGTAAGGAATTCAGGTACTATTTCTTCAACATGATCGGTTACAAACACCTGATTGCTATATAGCTGTATCTTATTCTTTTGAATTTCAATTGTATTTTTAATCTTAGGGAAATATAAAATACCGGTAAGCTTAAACGGATAATCTACGTTAAGGTGAATGTTGAACAATGGTTCATCTGAAACAGGGTAGAGCTTACGATAAAAATCCTTGTAATCTTCATCTTTAAGATCGGATGGTTTCTTTGTCCATGCAGGCTCTGTTTCATTGATTTGATTATCCTTGTCGGTGTCAACATATTTGCCGTCTTTCCACTCTTTCACCTTTCCAAAAATGATTGGCACAGGCAGAAATTTGCAATATTTCTCAAGCAGTGTCTTAATCCTGTCTTCTTCAAGAAACTCCTTAGATTCCTCTGAAATATGCATCACTATGTCAGTACCAATTGATTCACGCTGTGCTGTGTTCAAAGTGTATTCCGGTGTACCGTCACAACTCCAGAAGCAAGCTTCTGAATCCTGTTTATATGACTTCGTAATTACTTCAACCTTGTCGGAAACCATAAAAGAAGAATAGAACCCCAAGCCAAAGTGACCTATTATTGCAGCGGCATCGTTCTTATATTTTTCAAGGAAATCGTTTGCTCCCGAGAAAGCAATCTGGTTGATGTATTTCTTCACTTCTTCAGAAGTCATCCCAATACCTGAGTCGGAAACGGAAATAGTCTTTTTATCTTTGTCTACTTTTACAATCACCTTAAGATCATTAACTTCTCCAACATACTCACCCTTAAGGGCTAATGTCTTCAACTTCTGGGTAGCATCTACTGCATTAGAAATAATTTCTCTTAGAAAGATTTCATGGTCAGAATAAAGGAATTTCTTGATGATAGGGAATAGATTCTCACTGGTTACTCCAATTTTACCTTTTGACATGGTTCTTATATTTTACGTTATTAATCAGTTTTAACATGCCACTTCATTTCAAAGTACGTGCCATTAAAAAAATGCTGTCGATTTGACATTTATTATAAAATATGTCAGTAAAGTTCTATACTTTGGTGGCAAAAATTCAATTTTCAAAACAATGTTTTCTACCAGCGAAAAGAGAATTATAGTTGCTACTGACCTCGACGGTACTATTCTTAACGATGAAAAAATAATTTCATCAACAGATGTAATTTCTCTTAAATCATTGGGCGAAAGGAATTTTATCAGAGTGGCAGCAACGGGACGAAGTATGCACAAGGTTATTGAAGTTCTTAATCCCGACCATCCTTTCGATTATATTGTTTTTTCTTCAGGTGGGGGAGTATACGATTGGAAAAAGCATGAAATCCTTACTTTTGAAAGCTTTAAAAACAATACGCTGAAAAGCTTGATAGAATTTATGCTTACGGCAAAGCTAAACTTTTTTGTATATGAGCCAATTCCACGCAATAATTTTTTCCTTTATCATGAAGGTGCAGGACCTTGTCCTGAATACAGCAATTACCTTAATCGTCATGCCGGCGACCATGCTCCGCTGACTCCTGACAACCAGCCTGAAGAAGCAGGACAACTAATGGCTGTCATTCCCAATGATACTCGTCTTTTTGAAAAAATAAAATCTGAAATATTGGCAGCAAACTCAGGCATAAAGGTTATACGAACTACTTCTCCTGTAGATAAAAATTATACCTGGATTGAAATATTTCCTGACACGGTATCAAAAGGACACGGCATTAAATGGTTATGCAGTTATTTGAATATCGATTATGAAAATACTATAGGCATTGGCAATGACTTCAACGATCTTGACATGCTTGAATTTGTTAAGCACCCTTACGTATTAGGCAATTCTCCCGATCAACTGAAAGATTTATTCACATATACTGAAAAAACCAACGAAGAAAGCGGTTTCAGCGAAGTGCTGAAGATAATGGACATATTATAAGCCCATCAAATATTTCTCAGCTATTTCAATTTGTCCGGGCTTTCCAAGGTCAAGCCAGAATTCAGATTCATCAATCCACCCTTTGATAGTGTGTTTCTCTGCAAGCCTGAGATAAAGTGCTGTGATTGAAAACTTTCCTTTTTCTTCTATCAAGTCAAATATTTCAGGTGATAAAACCTGTATTCCGCTGAAAGCAAACATTTGCGAATTGTAAAATTCTTCATTAGAAATAATTTCTTCGCCAGTTGTAGTGTTAGCCCAACCTGTCAGTTTCATTGAATCATCAAACATGAAATAGCGTGAAGTGAGCCTGTTTTTCACTACCAATGTTGCAATTGCATGGTTTTCTTTATGATATTCAACAAGTTTACCAATATCAACAGAAGAAATTATATCTACATTACACGCTATAAAAGGTTCATTTCCATCAAGAAAATGCCTTGCTTTCAGCAAACCACCACCAGTATCTAACAGTAAATCACTTTCATCAGAAATGTTTATTCTGATATTAAACTCATTCTCCGATAAGTATTTGATTATATCCTTTGAAAAATGATGAACGTTTACAGTAATATCATCTATACCATATTTCTTTAAAAGACTGATAGAATGCCAAAGAAGTGGTTTGCCATTAAGTAGCACTAAGGCCTTTGGACAATTGTCCGTCAATGGTTTTAATCTGGTTCCCAGTCCTGCTGCAAATATTATAGCTTTCATTAAGGATAAATTTCAGTTATAATCAGAATCTTATTGCGCTTCAGATACAAGATTAATCAAAAAAATATAGTTGCAATCTTAAGCTGCTTGAATATATTCAATCTCTTCCAAAGTTTAATAACTTTTTTCCTCAAACTAAGTCCATTTTTCAGGTGAAACTGTTAGAATACGATTAATTAATGGATAAGCAATAAATAAATTCTCAAGTAACAATCAGCTCTTTTTTTTAGAGTGATTATTAAGTACCCTTCAACCTACCAAATACGTACCATGTCCCAACCAAATACCATAAGAAAGTTCGCTTATGGTGTTTGGTTAGTATTTGGTAAGTATTTGGTAGGTATTTGGCAGGTATTTGAAATGATTGGAAATATTTCTTAAGGTAGCATAAAAAAGACTTTTTAAAACTTATTGTAAAGTGCCGGATATTATAAAAAAATAGTCCCCCGGAATAAACCGAAGGACTTATAATTTGAAAATGATTATCTATCTGGATAAATTAATTTCAGTATAATCAGTAATTTGAATTATCAGGAACCTATATGGAAGAACTCGATAGTCTTTTTGAGTTTTTCAGCAAGGAGTGATAATTCCTGTGAGTTATTAGCCATATTTTCAGAGCTGTAAGCATTTTGCTGTGCAATATTGTTGAGTTGCTGAATCGCATTATTTATCTGATTTATACCTACTTCCTGTTCATTGCTTGCAAATCGTATTCCCTGAACAAGCTGAGCTGTTTTCTCAATTTCGGGAACAATCTTTTGGAGTTTCATGCCAGCCTGATCAGAAGCAACAACTGTTTCGCGGGAAACTTTGTTTATGAGTTCGGCAGCTTGCTTACTACTGTCAGCTAGCTTTTTAACTTCAGAAGCAACAACTGCGAAACCTCTTCCGTGATCGCCGGCTCTTGCTGCTTCAACAGCTGCATTAAGTGCAAGAATGTTGGTCTGGAAAGCAAGGTCTCCAATGAAGCCCACCTTTTCAATGATATCATTAAGCGATTCGCTGGCAAGCTCGGTAGCCTTGAAGCCTTCCTTAATACCACCAGCTGCGGCAACAGCAATCTTTTCTGTCTCTTCAGCGTTATCGGCACTTTGGAGGAAGTTGGCATGCAACTCTTGTATAGAGCTTGAAATTTCTTCAGTGGTGGCAGCCTGGTCAGTAGCAACTTCACTAAGTTCAGTGGCATTCTTGTTCATTTTCTGACTTGCCTGGGCAATATTCTGAATACCTCCGGAAATTTCTTCTACGATAAACTTAAGCTGATTATTCATGCGATTAAGTGCAGTCATAAGTTCACCGATTTCATCCTTTCTGACCACTTCTCTCTGACGATGAAGAACTCCATTTGAAATATTTTGTGCAAGCTGCAGTCCTGCTTTAATAGATGTAGTAATTGATTTTGAAATAGTATAGCCTAACACTAAACCTATGATCAGCAGTATAATAAGAATTATATCAGAAACAACTCTTGACTGGGTTATAATTCTGTTGGTTTTTTCAGTCATTTCAGTAATCTGATCGAGACCAACGTCAGCAAGTGCCATTATATCAACCTTGAGAAGGTTTTCAATTTCATTTCTTTTGAGCTCTAGTTCCCGGGCTTGTTTGTATCCTCTGATAAATTGACGAGCATCAGAAATAACCATCCCGGCAGTACCTGAACCAAGACCACCGGCATTAGCAGCTCTGTCGAAGAATTTTTCTGCTTCATCAAGTTTATTGGGCATTCGTTTATTGACGTACATAAATAAACTGAATCCTCCGTTTACTATGTTTGATCCGACAGCTGAACCTGCATTTCCGGATTCCTGTATTTGTTCAATCCCTTTGCCTATGTCAGTAAGAAGTTTTTGATTTTGAGTTTCAAAACCTTTATATTGATCTAATAATTTGGAATATTCTTCTACTGTAGTTTTAAGATTAATAAGTCTTTCATTTCCAATAGTTGCCTTTTTTGAACTGTTTGAAAGTTTTACAAGAGCTTCAAGCGAATTATTGTATTTAGTAAGGTTTTGATTGGCACGATCGAGATAATAAGGGTCTCTGTAGAAATCATAGGCCTGCATGTAAAACATTACCTCCCTCCAGTCCTTTTCAATTCTAAACGATTCATTAACAGAAGGCAGCGATTCGTTAGCCAGATATTTGGTTTCAACCTGGATCCTTCCCATGTTAATTGTTACGAGTGCTCCGATAATAAGAGACAGAAAAATCAATACTCCAAAACCTAATCCAATTTTAGTACCGATCTTGAGATCTGCCCAATTTTTAATAACAAACTTCTGATTTGATGAGTTTCTATTCTCCCTCATGGTAATTAATTTTTTAATATTTATACCCTCAAAATCCTCATTTAAAAAACAATAACTAAAAATTAAAAGATACTAAACAAATATTTAGAAATGGCTGGTTATTGGATTTAACTAAAGTATAAAAAAATTATAAATATTTGTCTTTTGAAATAATAAATATCAATTTTTAAAAAAGTTCTTGGAAAAATATCAGCTTAATTTGAAAGAATAAATGATTAATTTTAGCTTTATAAAATATTTCAACTGTAAAATTATGAAAAGTAATATTCTGGTTAATATTAAAAACACAACCCTGATAATCTTATTTGCATTAATTGTCACCTCATGTGGAAATTCGGGAAAAGTTAAAATTGGTTTTCTGATGCCTGCTGATGTAGGGTCGAGATGGGTAATTGAT
>JAGODU010000085.1 GCA_017998095.1 Prolixibacteraceae bacterium
GTGCGAAGGCTTTGATTTCGGCAACTCTCCAACACATATCATAAATGAGAATTTTGAAGGTAAATCAGTCATCCTCACAACCAGCTCAGGTACTAAGGGAATTGCCAACGCTTTAAATGCTGACCAAATAATTACAGGAAGCTTTGTCAACGTAAAAGCAATTGCTAAATATATAATGCTTCAGAATCCAAAAGAAGTTACTCTTGTTGGTATGGGATACGAAGGACTAAGAGTTACACAGGAAGATGAATTTTGTGCTGATTATATTGCAAATGAAATTTTATCAATCAAAACAGATCTTGAAAAGATAAAAACAATATTAAAATCAGGTGATGGTGCCAGATTATTTAATCCTGAAAACCAAGCACATTCTCCTTTATCAGATTTCTTTCTTTGCACTGACTTTAACAGATTCGACTTCGTTCTTAAAGTCATATCAGATGAGAATGGCAATAAATTATTGGAAAAGATTGATATTATTTAAAAAATCTACAATATTTACTTATTAATTCTTGTAGAATACACCATTTTAACTAAACTGTTATGAAATATAACTTTGATGAAATAATAGACCGTAAAAATACCAATTGCGAAAAATACGATGATTTAATTGAAATATTCGGTAAAGAAGATTTAATTCCAATGTGGGTGGCAGACACAGATTTTCGCACCCCCGACTTTATTGTTGAAGCTATTAAGAAACGAGCTGACCATGAGATATATGGATACCCAATGATTCCAGATTCATTCTATAATTCAATTCAAAACTGGATCAATACTAAACACAATTGGAAAATAGAAAAAGAATGGATCAGCTTCAGTCCTAATGTAGTTATTGGTCTTGCTTCTACTGTTTTATCTCTCACAAGGCCCGGTGATAAAATTATAGTTCAACCTCCGGTATATTTTCCTTTTTTCCATGTAATAAAAGGTAATGACCGAATAATAGTTGAAAACCAGCTTAAAGTTGTAAATAATCATTATGAATTTGATTACGATGATCTTATTAATAAGATAGACAGAAATACAAAAATGCTAATCCTTTGCAGTCCGCATAATCCGGGAGGACGAGTATGGAAAAAAGAAGAATTGATTAAACTTGGTAAAATCTGTCTGGAAAAGAATATCGTTATTGTTTCAGATGAGATTCATTCAGATTTAATCTTTTCAGGCATTAAACATACTCCTATTGCTTCTATTTCTGATGAAATGGCAAATAGTTGCATTACATTGATGTCTGCCAGTAAAACATTCAACATAGCCGGATTATCTTCATCGTATGTAATTGTTCCTAATAAAGAACTAAGATCAAAATTCAATTATTTTATAAACCATAACCATTTCTCAGGTGGAAATATCTTTGGATTAACTGCTACAGAAGCTGCATATACTCACGGTCAGGAATGGCTTCAAATGCTGATAGAATATCTGGAGGAAAATCTTAAAATTGTGACTTCTTTCTTTTCAGAACATTTCCCTTCTGTCAAAGTGATGGTTCCGGAGGGTTCTTTTCTTGTATGGATTGATTTGTCAGGTATCGGGATACCGATTAAGGATGCTATAAATAAACTTATAGAAAATGGATTGGCATTAAGTCCCGGACATATATTCGGATCAGGAGGAGAGAATTTTGTAAGGCTCAATATGGGATGTCCTAAAAGTTTGTTGATTAAAGGACTGGAAGTGTTTAAAAAGACTTTCCATCAACTTATGTAACCTTTTCAGTTAAGATAACGGTTATATTTTTTTTGGATTCTACGACCCCGCTGTCAATTGAATATGTTAATTCTTTGTGGTCTGTACATACTATTCTGATAATTCCTTTCCCAAGGGAAGAAATAATTGGAGCATGGTTTTTTAATATTTCAAAGTTTCCTTTTTCTCCGGGGACCTGTACTAATAAAATCTCTCCTGAAAATATTTTCTTATCCGGTGTTATCAGCTCAAGTATCATAACAATCCTTTAATTTTTTAATAGAGTTTCACCCTTTGCAATAGCTTGTTCGATTGTCCCCACGAAATTAAATGCAGCTTCAGGGTATTTATCCACTTCTCCATCAAGGATCTTATTAAATCCTTTAATTGTATCCTGAATATTAACAAATTCACCTTTAATTCCTGAGAACTGTTCAGCAACGAAGAAAGGCTGAGAAAGAAATCTCTGTACCCTTCTTGCCCTGTGAACTACCAATTTATCGGAATCAGACAATTCGTCCATGCCAAGTATTGCAATAATATCCTGTAACTCGTTATATCTTTGAAGCAATTGTTTTACTCTTTGTGCACAGTTATAATGTTCTTCACCAACAATTTCCGGTGAAAGAATCCGTGAGCTGGAGTCAAGAGGATCTACAGCAGGATAAATGCCTAATTCAGCAATTTTACGACTTAATACTGTTGTTGCATCAAGATGAGCAAAAGTAGTTGCAGGAGCAGGGTCAGTAAGGTCGTCTGCCGGAACATATACAGCTTGAACTGAAGTAATTGAACCATGAATAGTTGAAGTAATCCTTTCCTGCAAAATACCCATTTCACTAGCCAGAGTAGGCTGATAACCAACGGCAGAAGGCATTCTTCCTAACAGAGCAGAAACTTCTGAACCTGCCTGGGTAAATCTGAATACATTATCAATAAATAAAAGTATATCCCGTCCGCCTGATTTGTCATTCCCGTCTCTAAGGCTTTCAGCAACAGCTAATCCAGATAATGCGACCCTTGCTCTGGCTCCCGGAGGTTCATTCATTTGCCCGAAAACCAATGCAAGCTTTGACTTTCTTAACTTCTCATAATCAACTTTTGAAAGATCCCATCCTCCCTTTTCCATATCTTCACGAAACTCATCTCCATAGTCGATAATCTTAGCTTCAATCATCTCCCTGAGTAAATCATTTCCCTCACGTGTTCTTTCTCCAACGCCTGCAAATACTGACAATCCAGAATGAGCTACAGCAATATTGTTAATAAGCTCCTGAATAATAACTGTTTTGCCTACACCTGCTCCTCCAAAAAGACCTATCTTCCCTCCTTTAGCGTATGGCTCAATCAAATCTATAACTTTAATACCTGTAAAAAGAATTTCCGACTTTGTGGTAAGCTCTTCATACATTGGAGGCTCTCTGTGAATACTTACGCCTTCTCCTTTTTCTATTGATCCTAATCCATCAACAGGATTACCTGTAACATCAAGCAATCTGCCCAGTACTTTATCTCCATCAGGCATTTTAATAGAAGTACCCATTGCTTTGACTTCGACTCCCCTTCTTAATCCATCAGTAGAATCCATAGCAATAGCCCTTACCGTTTTTTCACCTATATGTTGCTGACATTCAAGCACTAATGGATAGCTGCCTGGTCTTTCAATTTCCAATGCATCATATATTTCAGGTAAAAATTTTTCCTCTTCAAATATCACATCAACTACCGGCCCTATTACCTGTAATACTTTTCCTTTTATTGTCATCTCGATTAATTTATATACTCAAATTTAATAATTTAAGTTGACAACATCCATTAAATATTGAATTTCAGATATAATTAAAAAATTTACTTTTGCCTCTCCATAAGAATATTTGCAACTTCAAACAATTCCTTCTTAACTTCATTATTTACTGAAATTGTTTCCAGACATTTTTTGGCTTTTTGAAAATAATCTTCAATCTTTTCACTTGTCATTTCCCTGATTCCAAAATCTTCGTAAATCTTAATAACGTTCCTTATCTTTTCTTCTCTGTTAAACTCTTTAACATTTATCCAATAATCCAGATTTGAATTATCATTAGCTTCAGCTTTATTTAATGCACTAATCAGAAGAAACGTTTTTTTATTGGAAACTATATCACCACCTATATTCTTACCAAACTTATCGGTATCGCCAAAAGTATCCAGGAAATCGTCCTGCAATTGAAAAGCTATTCCAATATTTAAACCAAAATGAAATAAAGAATCAGTATCTTCTTTTGATGCTCCTCCAATTACAGCCCCAATCTTAAGGCTATTTGCCAAAAGTATTGCTGTCTTCAAACTAATCATGTTAATATAATCATCAACAGTTACATTGGAATAACTTTCAAAGTCCATATCATATTGCTGACCTTCACAAACTTTCAGGGATGTATCAGTGAAAATCCCAAGCACTTCTTTCAAATTTGATATTTCGCTTTTTAATAAATATTCTGTTGCCAGAAACGACATCGCATCACCGGATAGAATAGCTGCATTTTCAGAAAATTCAATATGTACTGTCTTTTTATTTCTCCTAAGAACAGACTTATCCATTATATCGTCATGCAGTAGTGTAAAATTGTGAAAAATTTCAATTGCAACAGCTGCAGGTAATGACCCTGAAATATCATTGCTAAACATTCTGCATGCCATCATTAAAAGGAGAGGTCTTATTCTTTTCCCTCCCATATTCAATGAGTATACTATGGGTTCATATAAATTTCCGGGTTCTCTTTGTTTCAGAATCTCAATTTCTTTTTCAAGCCTGCGTATAAAAATCTCGTTTAATTCCTTATATATCTCCATATCAAATGTTTTGCTTTAAAAATGCGTTAGTCGTAAGAATCTCGTCTAAAGTAATATTTTCAAAGATTAATACAAAAGATTAAGAAAAGTAGTTCTAAGTCTTATATTTAAGATTTCGAATATTAAATTTGTAATATAAACTATTGAAAAGAAAATGTCAGACATCATTCTGATTTTAACGATAGCAGGAGCCACAGCTTTATTCTTGTATGGGATGAAGCTCATGAGTGAATCTCTTCAAAAAATATTTGGAGAGAAGCTCAGAACATCTCTTTCTTCAATCCCTTCAAACCGAACAAGGGGTGTACTTACCGGAATGTTTATTGCTGCTCTTATTCAATCTTCTTCAGCTACAACAGTAATGGTTGTAAGCTTTGTAAATGCAGGGGTATTAAGGCTTGCTGAAGCAATTGGAGTAATTATGGGTGCCAATATTGGAACTACATTTACAACATGGTTAATTGCAATTCTGGGTTTTGAATTTAATATCTCACCATTTGCCTTCCCGCTTATAGGTGTTGTTATTCCTCTTATTTTTTCAAACAACAGGAAAGTAAGAACCTGGGGTGAAATGATTTTAGGATTCTCTCTGCTCTTTATAGCTCTTGAAATTGTTAAAACAAATACTCCTGAAATTACTGATTCATGGCTAAAGGATTTTGTATTATATATCAATTCTTTCGGGTATCTTTCTTACTTGATTTATTTCTTGTTAGGTACTTTATTTACAATTATATTCAGATCATCAAACGCCATTTTTGCAGTAATTCTTGTTTTAAGTATAAAAGGATGGTTACCTTTTGCAATGGGTGCTGCTATGATACTTGGAGTTAATGTTGGTACAACAATTTCAGCAATAACTGCTGCCCGTATTGCTAATATAACAGCAAAAAGAGCTGCATTGGTACACCTTCTGTTTAAACTATTCGGAGTAGTGTGGATGATACCAATATTCCCGTTTTTTATAAAAGGAATTGCCAATCTTTACATTCTGCTTGGAGGAGATGACCCTTTGAATCATGTTTCAGGAATTCCAGTTTCTCTTGCCCTTTTTCATACTTTGTTTAACGTTTTAAATACAGCCATCTTATATAGCTTTTCAAAACAAATAACTAAGGTTGTAACTAAAAGAATACCTGTAGGTTCATCTCCTGAAAATGAGTTTAAACTAACCCACATAAAAATGGGCTTGCTTTCTACTCCGGATGCATCAATTTATCAGGCTAAAAGAGAAACTCTTGTTTTTTCTGAAAATGCCCGTAAAATGTTCAGAAATCTTGAACGATTGTTAATGGAAAAAAACGATAAAGATTATCAGCATCTGAAAGAAGAAGTACTTGCCAAATATGAATTCTCTAAAAGATATGAGGAAGAAATTGCCAGCTATCTGACTAAGGTGTCGGAAGGAAGATTAAGTGAGTCAAACTCTATAGAACTCAGATCTTTATACAGGATGATTGATGATATTGAAAGTATAGCAAATTCTTCAATGAATATTTTCAATGCTCTGGAAAGAAAGAGAGCTCAAAAAATTGAATTTCCCGAACTCCTTAATAATAACATCCTGCTAATGTTCAATATGGTCAAGGAAGCCCTGGATATAATGGTTGCAATGCAGACTCATGATGAACAATTACCTCTGAGTATGGCAAAAGACACTGAGCGGGAAATAAATAATTTTCGCGATATCCTTAAAAGTGAACACCTTAATAACCTTGAAAAGGGTGTCTATAAATATGAAGCAGGAAACATCTACAACGATATAATTTCTCAGTGCGAAAGAATCGGAGATTATGCATTCAGCATTGATGAATCATGTAAAAATCTCTTCTGATTTAATTGCTTAATTTTGCAATGTCTTTTTCTGTCCAGTCTTCTTTTAACAATTCAATTGCTTTCAATACTGTTTTGTCTATACTGAATATTATAGGATAAAATCCAATATCTCCAATAATATTACGGCATATATATGCATATAATTGCTTCTCAAGAATCCTTTCAGATTCCTTTAGCTCTTTTTCAGTGTATTTAACTCCTTTTTCTTTAATATGCCTCAAAAACAAGCTGAAAACATTTTTATCACTCAAAAGACTCTCTATTTGATCAGCGCTTTTCAACGATTTAAACATAGCCCTGTTTTTATCAGCATAATCAAAAGCATAATAATAAATAAGGTTTTTAGATACTACTGAAGAATACAAATTATTAATACCTGCTGTATCTACCGGCACAAACATATCGGGCATGATTCCTCCGCCTCCGTATACTATTCTTCCACCTGTTGTGTAGTATTTATCTTTATCGCTGAAATGAATGCTGTCTTTTTCAACAAGCTCATCATTAACCATTCGGTTGTACAATTCAAGTTCATACTCTTCATTTCCTTTATCGTAGGGTTTTTGAATACTTCTGCCACTAGGAGTGTAAAAGCGGGCTACGGTAAGTCTGAGAGCAGAACCATCTATAAAGGGAATTTGTTCCTGAACCAGACCTTTTCCAAATGATCGCCTGCCAACTATTAAACCTCTGTCATTATCCTGAATTGCTCCTGCAAATATTTCACTTGCTGAAGCTGAATATTCATCAATCAGCACGACTAAATCCCCTTCTTCCCAATTGCCATTCTTTGTAGACAAATAATCATATCTTGGTCTTGATTTTCCCTGAGTATAAACAATCATCTTTCCTTCCTTAAGGAATTCATCAACCATTTCAAAAACAGCCTGCAAATAACCTCCGGAATTTCCCCTTAAGTCAATTATCAGTTTCTTTGCTCCCTTTGATTTTAAATCTTTAATACCGTCAACAAATTCCTTGTGTGTCTTTTCAGCAAATCTGTTTACTCTGATTAACCCAATTGTATTATCAATCATATATGATACATCAATGCTTACAAGTGGAATTTCATCTCTTTCTATTTTAAATTCCAGTAAATCCTTAAAACTATTGCGAAGTATTGACACATTAACAATTGTTCCTTTCTTGCCCTTAAGTAATGAAACTATACTGTCACTTTTAATTTCCATTCCGGAAACATTTGCCCCATTTACCTTTACAATCCTGTCACCTGCAAGTATTCCAAGTTTTTGAGAAGGACCGCCTGAAACAACATCAACTACAGTAACAGTATCATTCTGCATAATAAACTGAACACCAATACCCGAGAAATTACCCCTCATCTCTTCACTTACACTTTTCATCTCATCAGCTTTAATATAAGTTGAATGAGGATCCAGTTCATTTAATACTAAAGGTATGGCCTTTTCAATCAGCTCGTTCCTGCAAATTGTATCTACATAATCCTTTTCAATTATTTTAGTAATGATTGAAAGTTTGTCATTTTCAAAAACATTACCTACTCCTTTGCTTGAACTGTTTATATTACTATTAATTCGAGCCCCGAGAAAGATTCCAATAGCTACAGCTACTGCAAGCATAAGAGGCATCAAGATTTTATATCCTTTCTTCATAACTTCAAAATATCATCATCAAATCTAAAAAAAAGTCCGGTACAATTAATGAACCGGACTTATCATTTATTTATTTGATAATAAATTATTGACCATTAAGATATTTATTTACTGTATCAAGTAAGTCTTTCGACCTGATTGGCTTTGCAAGATAATCATCACACCCTGCTTCAATTGCTTTAGCCCGGTCATCTGACATGGCAAAAGCCGTTTGAGCTATTATAATTAAATCAGGATATATCTTTTTTATTTCTCTGGTAGCATCATACCCATTCATTTCAGGCATTTGCAAATCCATAAGAATCAAGTTCACTTCGGGATGTTCTTTTACAAAATTAACAGCTTCCAAACCGTTCTTAACCCATTCCACATGTGCATCCAGTTTTGATAAAACTGCATTTAAGTAAAGATAATTGGATTCAACATCTTCAACTATTAATATTAATGGCTTAACCTGGTCACTCATTGTTTACTATTTTAAATATTATCTAAATGTAATCATTCATTTTATTATTGTCAAGAAAAAATGAATTTAAGCTTGCTCATTTACTATTCCGGTTTTCATTTTTAACCAGAAAGTAGAACCTTTTCCTATTTTAGATTCAACTTCAATTCGACCTCCCATCAGTTCCATCAGCCCTTTTGAAATTGTTAATCCAATTCCTGTTCCACCATACAACTTATTTTTATCACTGCTTACTTTTGTAAAACGATCAAAAATCTTTCCAATTTTGTCTTTTTGTATCCCAATACCGGTATCCTTTACAAATATACCCAAATCATCCCCATCAAGCTTATATCCTATTTCAATTTCACCTTCTTCAGTAAATTTTATGGCGTTAGAAATCAAATGACTAAGTACCTGATTTAATCTGTGCCTGTCTGAAATTATCCTCAATCCATCTTCATTTTCAAAGCTCCTGATAACTTTTACCTTTTCTTTTTCTTCAGACTTAAGTAATTTTTCAGTGTTGTCGCACGCACTTTCAAGTAAAGGATTTAAATTGAATTCGCCCTTGCTTACACTCATTTGATCGGCTTCCAGTTTTGAAAAATCAACCAACGATTCAATCAAAGACATTAAAGAATTGCCATTACTTTGAATCACATCAATAAACGAGTTTCTGTCTTCACTCGACAAGTCATCTTCCCGTAACATATTGGTAAATCCAATAATTGCATTCATCGGAGTCCTTATTTCATGACTCATATTTGCAAGGAAAAGAGATTTTAACCTGTCGGCCTCTATTGCCTTATCTTTTGCCTTAATAAGCTCATCTCTTGCTTTAGCGACCTGAGTTATATCTTCAACAATACCTTCAATGGCAATCTCCTTAAACCCCTCTTCAAGTAATGCCAGCGTAAGGTTAGCTATAAACGATTCACCATTTTTACGCTTAAGCATAATCTCGGTGGTTACCTCCTTTGTTTCCAGAATTGTATCTAGTATCAAACTCCCGATTTCAGCATCAACAAGAAGATCATACTTGGTAATCTTTCCAATATCACTGTCAGTATATCCGAACATTTTCCTGAATCTGTGATTGAATTCTACAACCTTCATGTCTTTGTCCAGCCTGAAAAAAGCCAAAGGTGCATTTTCAAACAAAGCTTTAAACTTAGCCTGACTTTCAAGCATAACATCTTCAGCTTCCTTTACATCGGTAATATCATGTGTAATACCAACAGTTCCAATACATTTATCATTTACAATCAAAGGAATCTTGGTATCAGATAAAAACCTTACCATCCCCTGCGTTTCAACTTTATGTATCTGATTAACAACCGGTTTTCTTGTACGGATAATCTCCTGCTCAACTTCGTAAGCCTTTTGGGCATGTCCAAAAAAGTCGAAATCCGATTTTCCAATAGCTTCATCAGGATGTTTAAGACCAAGCAACCTTGCCTGTGCCTTGTTTATCCTTGTAAACTTACTGTCAAGGTCTTTGAAATAAATTGTATCCGGAATATTATCAATAAGAGCTTTTAACATTCCTTGCTCTTTATCGAGATGCTTTTGTCTGGAAGTTTTTATGAAATAAGCCCCTCCTAAGATTAACCCTAAGATGAGTGCACTAATAAAAAAAATCATTGCTCTCCCAAGTTTCAACTCCCCTTTCGCAGAATCATACTGCATGTTGCCAAAATGAGTAATCGTTGAAGAATCAGTTTCATCAACATCACTCAAGATAGTACAACCTGCACTTAATGCCTTATTTATCAGTGAAGTAACACTGCTTAGATTATCATGATAAATATTGGCTGACGTATCTTTAGCCAAAAATACAAACATTATTACTACTAATAATGAAGCAAATATCCCCTTTCGCATTTCCCTGTCTTTAATTAGTGGTATGAAAATACATATTTTCTTTTAAAGTCAGTACGTTAAAAGGCATTTATTTTATTCCTGCCTTCCCGGATATCCTTTTAATGCTTCTTCAAGAATCTTTAATGAGGTTGCAAGATCTTCTTTATTCAGAACATAAGCTATTCTGACTTCGTCTTTTCCAAGTCCCGGAGTAGTATAAAATCCTGATGCCGGTGCCATAAAAATCGTTTGGTTTTCATATTCAAAATCGCTTAGCAGCCATTGACAAAACTTATCACAATCGTCAACAGGAAGCTTGGCAACAGTATAAAAAGCACCCATAGGTATCGGAGAATAAACACCCTTAATTCGGTTCAAACCGTCGATTAAAAATTTTCTTCTCTCAACGTACTCATTATAAATCTCCAGCATATATTCATCTGGTGTATCGAGTGACGCTTCAGCAGCTATCTGCCCAATCAGCGGTGGACTAAGCCTTGCCTGGCAGAATTTCATTACACTCCCCCTGACTGCTTTATTCTTTGTAATCAAAGCCCCGATTCTGATTCCACATTCACTGTATCTCTTTGAAACTGAATCTATTAAAATTACATTATTTTCAATTCCTTCAAGATGAAATGCAGATATATATGGAGCACCGGTATAACAAAATTCCCTGTACACTTCATCAGAAAAAAGATACAAATCATATTTCTTAACCAGGTCACGGATTTTGTTCATTTCAGTCTGAGTGTACAAATATCCTGTCGGATTGTTTGGGTTGCATATTAAAATCCCTTTAGTTCTGGGAGTTATCAGCTGTTCAAACTTTTCAATCGGAGGTAAAGAAAATCCTTCTTCGATTTTTGAAGGTATTGTTTTAACCACGGCTCCTGCAACAATTGCAAATGCAGTATAATTGGCGTATGAAGGTTCCGGAACAATAATTTCATCTCCCGGATCAAGACATGCAAGAAATGCATAAGTTACGGCTTCTGATCCTCCTGTAGTTATAATTATATCTTCTGTCGCAACATTAATTTTATACTTCTGATAATAGCTTACAAGCTTTTCCCTGTAAGACCTGATTCCTTCACTTGGGCTATATTCCAGAATCTTTCTGTCGATATTCTTTATTGCATCCAGTGCTACCTGAGGTGTTGGGATATCGGGTTGCCCGATATTCAAATGATAAACTTTTTTCCCGCTTGCCTTTGCTTTATCTGCTAATGGCACTAACTTTCTAATCGGAGATTCGGGCATTCTAATCCCACGTTTTGATACTTCAGGCATAAAATACTGCGTTTTAAACAAACCGCGTAAAGATATAACTAACAATCCAAAATAAAAAATTGAACTTTTTGTATAATTTGATACTTTTTGTATTAATAAAACCTCCGTTATAAAGTCATTAATTAAAATTCCGTTCAAAAAATTTTCCGGGACAAACTCTCTCTGCATCCGTATCAAATAGATACCAAGTTCTTACCACATTCTACCCAAATACCATAAGCGAACCATTCTTATGGTATTTGGGTAGAATGTGGTAAGAATTTGGTAAGATTCATGTGTGTTTTTGATATGGTAAAAACAATGTCAAAAATCCTGAAATTTGAAACAGAATATGGTATTTGTCATGATCCCTTTTTTTCTATAATCTTATTTTTACTTAAAATAAATACTTTATATATGAAAATAGGTGTTCCAAAAGAAATTAAGAATAATGAAAACCGGGTTGCGTTAACTCCATCCGGGGCATCAGAATTAGTAGCCGATGGTCATATTGTCTATGTACAATCGACAGCAGGAGAAGGAAGCAGTTTCAGTGATGATGATTATTCAGCAGCAGGGGCGATTATACTTCCTTCGCTCGAATCAGTTTACGATTCAGCAGAAATGATAATAAAAGTGAAGGAACCAATAGAAAGGGAATATCAGCTGATCAGGGAAAATCAGATTGTTTTTACTTATTTCCACTTTGCTTCTTCTGAAACACTAACAAAAGCGATGATTGATTCCAAAGCAGTTTGCATTGCTTATGAAACTGTTGAATCAGAGGATCACTCCCTCCCTCTGCTAATTCCAATGTCGGAAGTTGCAGGCAGAATGTCGGTACAGCAAGGGGCTAAATATCTTGAAAAAACCTTTGGCGGAAGAGGTGTTTTACTGGGTGGTGTTCCGGGGGTGCCTCCGGCTAAAGTACTTGTACTTGGAGGAGGAATAGTAGGAACAGAAGCTGCAAGGATGGCCGCAGGATTAGGGGCAGATGTTACAATTATGGATGTCAATCTTAAAAGATTACGCTATCTGTCAGAAATTATGCCTGCTAATGTAAAGACCATGATGAGCAGCTCGTATAATATCAGCGATATGATAAGAACATATGACCTGATTATTGGTGCAGTACTTATTCCCGGTGCAAAGGCACCAAAATTAATATCCCGTGAAATGTTAAAAACAATGAAAAAAGGAGCTGTTCTGGTTGATGTTGCAATAGACCAGGGAGGCTGTTTTGAAACTTCGCGTCCTACTACACATGATAACCCTTATTTCATTATCGAGGATATAGTTCATTATTCTGTAGCCAACATGCCCGGTGCAGTACCACATACATCAACTATTGCACTTACAAACGCCACACTCCCCTATGCAAAAAGTCTGGCTAATGAAGGGTGGCAGGTTGCCTGCAGGAATAATAAATCACTCAGGAAAGGATTAAACATTATCAGGGGAGATATTGTATATAAAGGAGTTGCAGATGCTTTTAATTTAAAATACATTGAAGTTACATCAATTTTATTAAATGCGTAATCTTTACTCATACGCTTTTTTTATATCAAAGTCAATACTTTTTATAAAAAAAATAAAAATATTTTTATCAGCACAAATGATTGATAATAAATAACTAAAGTAATGAACATTTAAAAAAAGAATAAAAAGTATTAAAAAATCATATAGAAATATTTGCAAGTATAAAAAATGGATTTTATATTTGTACCAGAAATCAATTACAAACATGATTGATTTCAGTCAGATCAAGTCTTTTTCATGTTTGGCGTTTTAGTTTGGGGGATAGTTTTTTGGGAGACATCAGATGATGTCTCCTTTTTTTTATACCAACTCATACCTTTGCTGGCCGGGGATTGCAACATCGGCTGTTCGGGATTCCAGAACAGCGAGGAACCTCATACCACTAAAGAGCGACTGTCATTCTGAACGAAACGTAGTGTAGTGAAGAATCTCAATAATCAAAACGAATTATCATTGATACCGAAGTAAGCATACCTCTTTAATTTTAATGCCCTATTATTAAATATATCCGAAACTTTTGAATTTGTCTTAATTAACTAACTTTGCTGCTCAATTTTTTTTAAATCTTTATGAGCTCAAAAAGTATAATAGGCATCGGCAATGCATTGATGGATATAGTGGTAACTATTCCTGATGATTCAATACTGGTGAAAAACAACCTTCCAAAAGGAAGTATGACTTTAATTGATGTTGAAACATCATCAATCCTTAACTTACAAACAAAACACTTCAACAGGATACTTGCACCGGGTGGTTCGGTGGCAAACACTATACACGGACTTGCAAATCTTGGTTCCAAAGCTTCATATATCGGAATGGTTGGAAATGATGAAATGGGAAGGATATATCAATATGAGCTTGAAAGAATTGGAGCAAAACCTCACCTTTTTCATTCAGAAACCTCAACAGGAGTTGCACTTGCATTGGTGACCCCTGATCATGAAAGGACTTTTGGTACTTATCTGGGAGCTGCAGTTGAACTTTCAGATAATGAATTATCATCATCACTATTTGAAGGTTATGATATTGCATATATTGAAGGATACCTGGTTCAAAATCAGGATTTGATAAGAAAGGCTGCTATTCTTGCCAAAGAATCGGGAATGCTGATTGCCCTCGACCTTGCAAGTTACAATGTGGTAACTGCAAATATTGAGTTCTTAAAAGAACTGGTAGCTGATTATGTG
This sequence comes from Prolixibacteraceae bacterium, assembly GCA_017998095.1. Next base: position 14,307 of record JAGODU010000085.1, read on the forward strand.
GATATAATATTTGCCAATGAAGAAGAGGCACATGCTTTTACCGGAAAAGGACCTGAAGAATCGGTTGAAATTCTTTCCGGTTTATGTAAGGTGGCTGTCGTAAAAACAGGCGAAAAGGGTTCTCTGATAAAACATAACGGAATATTAACAAAGATTGGTATTGCCGGAACAGATTGCATTGATACAACAGGAGCCGGTGACCAGTACGCTGCAGGCTTCCTTTATGGCTTCGCACAAAGCTTTCCAATTGAAACTTGCGGGAAAATTGCTGCAATAATGGCAGGTAAAGTAATATCGGTGTATGGAGCCAGAGTTGAAGAGCACATGTGGGAAGAAGTAAAGAATGAAATAGCTAAACTTCAAAATTGTTTGTAAGACAATAATAATCTACCAATTACCATTATTTCAACTATCTTTGCCAAAAATTCATAAAACCTTATATGGCTCATAAATCAGGGTTCGTAAATATTATTGGAAATCCAAATGTTGGTAAGTCAACCATAATGAATGTTCTTGTGGGTGAGAAAATTTCTATTATCACTTCTAAGATGCAGACTACCAGACACCGAATCAAGGGTATTGTCAGCGGAGAAGATTTTCAGATAGTTTATTCCGACACTCCGGGCATCCTGAAGCCCAACTATAAACTTCAGGAGAACATGATGAAATTTGTTGATACTGCAATTGTTGATGCTGATGTTATTATTTATGTAACTGATGTTATTGAGAAATTCGACAAGAATTCAAATTATCTTGAAAAAGTAAAGAAAACTGATATTCCAGTAATTCTGCTAATCAACAAGATTGACCTTTCAGACCAGAATAAAGTTATTGAACTGGCAAATATGTGGAAGGCTGAACTTCCTCAGGCTGTAATATTGCCTATATCGGCTACCGAAAAATTCAATATAGCCCCAATCTTCGATATGATAATGGAAAGATTGCCGGAATGCGAAGCATATTTTCCTAAGGATGAACTCACCGATCGTAATGAACGCTTCTTTGTTCAGGAAATCATACGTGAGAAAATACTGCTCTATTATCAAAAGGAAGTTCCATATTCAGTTGAAATAGAAGTAGAATCTTTTAAAGAAGAGGAAAAACTTCTTTCAATACAGGCAATTATTTATGTGAACAGGGAAACTCAAAAGGGAATTATCATTGGTCATCAGGGGCGTGCAATCAAGAAAGTGGGGACAGAGGCGAGAAAAGATATTGAAGAGTTCTTTGAAAAGAAAGTTTTCCTTGAGCTCTTTGTCAAAGTGAGTAAAGATTGGCGGGAAACAGATACCAAGCTCCGCAATTTTGGATATGAAATGCAATAATTTAAAAAAACAATAATGGGAAATATAGTTGCAATAGTCGGAAGGCCAAATGTTGGCAAATCTACCCTCTTCAACAGGTTGATTGAAGCAAGGGCAGCAATTGTTGATGACGTTCCGGGTGTTACACGCGACCGTAATTATGGAAAATGCGAATGGAATGGTGTTGAATTTTCAGTGATTGATACAGGAGGCTATGTCCATGGTTCAGAAGATGTCTTTGAAGAAGAAATAAGGAAACAGGTACTTCTTGCAATTGAAGAAGCCGATGTAATTCTTTTTCTTGTTGATGTTGAAAGCGGAATCACCGATTTGGATGACTCTATTGCTGAATTGCTCAGAAAAGAGAAAAAACCAACTTTTGTTGTTATCAATAAAGTAGATAATAACGATAGGATACACGATTCATACGAATTTTATAATCTTGGGCTTGGTGATCTTCATTGCATTTCTTCAATAAACGGAAGTGGCACAGGCGATCTTCTTGATGCAGTAGTTGAATCGTTTCCCAAAGACTCAGTTGTAGTTGAAGAGGAAGATATTCCAAAATTTGCAATAGTAGGACGTCCTAATGTTGGTAAGTCTTCTCTTATAAATGCACTTACCGATGAAAAAAGACATATTGTAACTGAAATTGCAGGAACTACAAGAGATTCAATTAATTCCCGCTTCAATAAATTTGGACATGACTTTATCCTGACTGATACTGCAGGTCTAAGGAAGAAAGGTAAGGTAACTGATGATCTTGAGTTTTATTCTGTTATGCGTTCAATACGTTCAATTGAAACATCGGATGTATGTCTGGTTATGATTGATGCAACCAGAGGCATTGAAGCTCAGGACATAAATATCTTTAACCTTTGCCTGAAAAATAAAAAGGGAATTGTTATTCTTGTAAATAAGTGGGACCTTGTGGAGAAAGATAACAAATCAACAAAAATATTCACTGAGGCAATAAAAGACAGAATAGCACCATTCAATGATGTGCCAATAATCTTCACTTCGACTGTAACAAAACAAAGATTGCTTAAAGCTTTTGAAGCAGCAATGAAGGTTTACGAAAGCAGGAAACAGAAAGTAAAGACATCGCAGCTTAATGAACTTATGCTTGAAGCAATTGAAGCATATCCTCCACCATCAACAAAAGGTAAATTTGTTAAAATAAAATACGTTTCACAATTGCCAACCCCTACTCCAACGTTTGCTTTCTTTGCAAACCTTCCTCAGTATGTCAAAGAGCCATACAAAAGGTTTCTGGAAAACAAGCTAAGGGAATTCTTTGATTTCGAGGGAGTACCGGTAACGATAGTGTTTAGGAATAAATAAACAGAAAGTATAACTTTCTTAAATAGCATAAGGGCATAATGAACTGATTAAAATTACCAGTTTTTTATGCCCTTCAATTCGTGTTTCAGATTATAAATCACCATTTTTCTTACTGCCAATATTTACCTGAAAGAATATTATTTTCAGAAAGAAGCTGGCAGAATATCATACTGGTTACAGGGCATATAATGCCAGCGTTTTTAAAGATATACCTTATATGAAAAATTCTTATAATTTTGTATTCCGTCAAAAAATTTGTTAACAGACAAATTTTTATTTAATAATTCTGCAAATCGATGTTCGTATAGAGAAAAAGGAGATAAACATTTAACTTCATTCGTTTCTTCATCACCATCGATTAATAATACACACATAATCTGCGGTCTGTGCGCTTGTCTTACATCAAAAAATAGGTTCAAGTATTTCTGCAAGTCTTTCCATTTATCGTTTCAATTTTATTGGTTTCTTCACTATCATTATAAC
>JAGODU010000314.1 GCA_017998095.1 Prolixibacteraceae bacterium
GTTTTAGCTATGTAACAAGGGACGACATCAATAAATATAAATGGAAATGCGTTGAATCTCAACGACTTATACTACCCTGCTTTAAAAATGGGGGGATCTGAACGAAAAAATTATATTGACAGGATACAAGCAAAATTTTATTCAAACAATAGAATATTTGGTGAGGATAACATGCCTTTTCACAATGAACTATTTTACATAACCCATATAGAAAATATTCCATCAATAATGAAAAATGGGATTATGTGTTATGAAAGAGCAAAAAAATTAAAGCATAAATCAATTGCCTTGGAAGAAGTTCAAGAAAGAAGAGATAGAAAAAAAATACCCAATGGGAGAATGCTTCACGAGTATGTTAATCTCTATTTTAATCCGAGAAATCCTATGATGTATAAGCGTAAAGCATATTATAAAGAAATATGTGTTTTATCTGTAAATCCGATTATTTTAGAATGTGAAGGTGTAGTTATTTCAGATATGAATGCAGCCAGAAATATTTGTAGATTTATGGAACCTAAAACAGCGCTTTTGACCCTTGATTTTAATGAAATATATATTGAAAATTGGAATTCAGCTGAAGATGAAGAAAAATATCGCTTAAAGGGCTCAGTATGCGCTGAAGCATTAATACCGGATAGGGTTTCCTACGAATATATTCAATGCTCTTATATAGCAGATTCTGAGCTTATAAACATTTTTATTGAATATGGTTTTGATAAACCTGTTCTGTTAAAACCCAATATGTTCTTTAGATAAGGGAGGATGGAATGATAAAAGTTTTAACTGGGGATATTTTAAGCAGTTCTATGCAAACCAAAGTTAATACCGTTAACTGTGTTGGAGTTATGGGTAAAGGAATAGCAAAACTTTTTAAACTGCAATATCCGGAAATGTATGAAGATTATGTAGATAGATGTAAAGCAGGAGAAGTTCAAGAAGGCATTCCCTATCTCTATAAAGATATTTTTGGCAATCAGATATTGAATTTCCCTACTAAAAAACATTGGAAGGATTTATCTAACCTTGAAAGCATTAGCAAGGGACTGGATTATTTTATCCAACATTATCACGACTGGGATATTAATTCCATTGCATTTCCACCTTTAGGTTGTGGAAATGGAGGTCTATTATGGCAGCAGGTAGGTCCTGTTATGTATCAAAAGCTTTCTCAAATAGATATTCCGGTGGAAATTTATGCTCCCTACGGCACTGAAAGAAAGTATCTGACCCGGGAATTTTTATGCTCATCACCCGATTTATCTAAACCAGCCCAAACTTTAGATAGGGAAATATTACCTGGTTATATCGCCATTCTGGAAATTTTGTACCGTTTGGAAAAAATGAAATATACTGTGAATATTGGTTATACGATATTTCAAAAAATCTGTTATCTTTCGGATTTGGCAGGGATAGATACAGGACTTCAGTTTAAAAAAGGAAAATTCGGTCCTTATTCTCCAGATATAAATAAACTTCATCATTTACTTAGTAGGGAAAACCTAATATCTATTGCTTCCAAAGGTAACCAGATAGCCATTAAAACAGGAATTGAATACCCTAATCTCAGAATTAAAAGTAAATCAATAATCTCACAATATGAAAGTATTATTGCTAAAGTTGTTGACCTGTTCAGTAGAATAAAATCTACTAAACACGCTGAAGAAATCGGGACTATAATCTATGCTTTAGAAGAGCTTGCTCAAGGTAGTAAAACTAACCTCGTTTCGGAAATGGATTTTTACAATTATATTTTAAGCTGGAAAAAGCAATGGAACACTCCTGAAAAAAAGGAATCTATCGCCTATACTATCAGATATCTTGTTATTCAAGGATGGATAGATATTGCTTATAGCGAAGAACTACCGGTTGATTATTACTAAATAATGGTGGGGACTTTTCACCCTTTTTTAGGATGTTTTAACTCCCAATTTTTACCTGTTTTCAATGCAAACCATGCATTTCTTGAAAATCAAATAGGAATATTCTTTATTTACTGGAAGAATTGGCTAACTCAAATAAAAACCTGCCATTAGAAAATTGAATAAATATCAATCCCAAAGAGAACCCGTAATTTTCTCAATAAAACTCCAATATGACTCCCGTATCGTTCCGGTATCGTGATATGGGAACGATACGGGAATCTCATTAACCGCGTATCGCAAATAAGAAGGATTTGTTACATAACTATTTTTGGGATGGGAAAAAAAGGTGAGGCAAATATTTATTTAAGAGAGCTTGCCTGCTATTAGCAAATGTTTTATTATGCTTTTAAGAGAGCATTATCAATCAGCCGTGTTTTTCCGATATAAACTGCCAGCATAATACGCGTATCTTCATCGGCTACAGTAGGTTCTTGTAGCGAATTAGAATCCACGAAGCTGATGTAATCAATTTTGCCACCGGAGCTTTCAATTATTTCTTTTGCCCTATTTTTTAACAGAGAAACATCTTTTAACCCCTGTTTATATAGAGTTTGGGATTCCTTAATTGTCTGATACAAACATAATGCCTGTTTACGCTGTTCAGGATTGAGGTAGATATTACGGCTGCTCATTGCTAATCCATCGTCTTCTCTAACAATGGGACAGGAAACTATTCGGGTATTGCAATTCAGGTCTTTAAGCATTGTTTTCAGCACTGTAACCTGCTGGAAATCCTTTTCTCCCATAAACATTAAATTGGGTTTAATAAGATTAGTGAGCTTCAAAATAATTGTAGCCACTCCTCTGAAATGCCCCGGACGGCTTGCTCCGCAAAGAATTGAGCTGAGACCTTCCACATTTACCCAGGTTCTATATGGTTCCGGATATATTTGTTGGGGAGAAGGATGAAAAACATAATCCACCCGATACTTTTTCAGCAATTCCAAATCCCTTTGCAAATCCCGCGGATAACTGGTAAAATCTTCATTAGGTCCAAACTGCGAAGGATTTACAAAGATGGAAACAACAGTTGTATCACATTGTCTATTTGCCTCCGCTACCAGGGAAAGATGCCCTTGATGAAAATATCCCATCGTCGGAACAAAACCAATTTTCTTGCCCCTATCCCATTTATTACTGATTTCCTGCATTTGCAGAATGCTTTCAATAATCTGCATTAGAGAATACTCTCTATTTTATTATTAGCGGTTAAAACTACTACGCACGGTTTATGATGCTGCATTTCTGCCTCATCCAATAAGCCATAAGTCATAATGATAACTTTGTCTCCAACTTGAACTAAGCGCGCCGCTGCTCCATTAATTCCAATAATTCCGCTGCCGCGTTTGCCCTTAATAATATATGTGGAAAAACGGCTTCCGTTGGTGATGTCAAATACATCTACCCGCTCAAATTCCCGCATTCCACTCTTCTCCAATAAATCTTCATCTATTTTGATACTGCCATTATAATTCAGGTCACATTCTGTTACTGTAGCCCGATGCAGCTTTGCTAAAAGGATTTGCCGTAGCATCTATTTTCTCCTGTTTTTTTTGTCCTTAATATCCAAAGCACTGCTTTTGTCAATAAAATTCCCTATAATGCAAACCCTTAAAAAAATAATTTGCATATCTAAGGAGTTGGATTATAATATAATTATGAGAGGTTGAAGAGGCGCGAAGAGGAAAAAGATAAAAAAAGGGATTGACAAGAAAACAGCATTTAGAAATATGACGCAACC
>JAGODU010000086.1 GCA_017998095.1 Prolixibacteraceae bacterium
AACATGAAAATCTTCACCGGAATAGAAGAAAAAACAAAGTCCGGAATCCTTTAGTAAATCAACAAACCAGCAGAGTGGTATCAAAATGTTCTGTTAGGTGGTAACATTTATAATCGGCATTAAAAGTAGGTCTGTCTGGGGAACTAAGAATGATGTCCATGATTGCCTCATCAGCCAAGACCATGAATGCTTTTCAATTCAATATGTTACAGATTGGCGTTCAAATCGGAATTGGGTTGATAATTTCTTTCGCTTCTTATATAATTGGTGCCTCTCTACTCGCACAGAAAATTTTTCACTTGGCCTTATTATACAATATAAGTATTTCGAATTTGCATTAAATAGAGGAAATTCAGTTTTTTGGACATCAGGGTATAAAATGGGTACGGATATTTCTTACAATTCAATAAATGAATTTGTGAAATGCATAGATTTTGATACAGCCTATGACTTGTTAACTAAAATGAAGGAATTTCGGACAGTCCATGGTAAGTACCTTTATTTCGAGCATGATGTGAGTTATATGGAAAAGAATATTCCTGTTTCCTATGAAGATAGGCCTGTACAGGGAGATACCTTCCCCATTTAATGAATCCATAAGAACACATATAAGTTTTTAATGTTATCTTAAACAGGATTATAAGTTATATGTTCTATAATGCCATTTAAAGGTACCTTATCAGTCACTATTTGGCGTGCAATTGTTAAGAATAACGTTACGAAATGCATGATTTTCACTGAAATGTACGCCCGACACGTGAATGTTTTAATGTGTCGGATTTTTTTCAGAATTAATCCGGTCCCGGCCTGAGGCAGATGATAGTTTTTCTGAAAGAACAATCTCTTTCAGCTTTAATTCCATTTTTTCATAGTCACCCAAGTATGCCTTCATCAGACTTTTCCATAATTTCCCATGGTTTGGGACATTGAAGTGAAGTAATTCATGTACTATCACATACCTACCAATTTCTTTGTCAAGTTCAAGTAAATTAGCATTGAAATTCAAGTTGCCATCTGTCGAACACGATGCCCATTTCGTTGTCATTGGCCTTAGTGCCAATGAATTCACATTTATTTTCATTTTGGCAGCATATTCATGAACACATGCTTTGAATTCCGACTTACCTTCCCATTGTTCCATCTTCAAAGCTTATACACGATAAATAAACTATTAAACAATTCATCGACAATCCCTGCAACTTTATCAATGTCGTCTTCAACTTTTAATAATGCAAAATACACAGCTTGACGGAGTTCTCTTAATTCCTTTTCACTGGTCTTCCAGTTTGGATGATTAACGAACTCATTTTTAATTTGTTCAGTTACTTTATCTGAATCATTGATTCTCTTGTCTATTAAAGACTGGTATACAAAAAAAGTCAGGCCATCGTACCCTCTTTCCGCTTGTTCTTTCCTGCGTCTTATATCTGCCTGATATAAACTTTGGATTTCTTCCAATGCTTTTTGGGTACTTATTTGGCGATTCTCATAATTATCTTCAACAATTTCTGCACGCTCCTTCAGGCCAATTAGAAATGGGTCATCCGAATTGTCATCTGCAATAGTTTCTATGCTTTTTATAAGGTTGATTACCCTTGTATTATCATTTTTCTGAGTTGCTTTAATCTTTTTTATCGTTTCCTCATTGATTTCAAAGAATTCATTGCTGAAGACTGGATTTGTTCCGGAAATCCTTTTCTGTACCAACTCATTCGTTTTACTCTGGAATTCCCTGTCGACTTGTACCCGCTTTGCATATGCATTTCTTACAACTTTATAAATTGAAGCAAGCGTTGTGTATGCATCGATATACGGTCTTAAAAATTTGTCCGGTGAAATAATTTCATAAAGCATTTCCACTTCTTTGTAGAGTTTGAAGAACTCTTTACGCTTTGATTTATCCCGGAAATGGTCTATTAAATTATCAGTATCCTTATCAATAAAGCCATGCTGTATCAGTTCCAGATATGGTGGAACATCTTTTTCCATCTTGGACTGAAACAGGTATTTAAGCAACTGAATGTCTTTTACAATTGCATTAATTTCATCACTGTCGAATGCTAAGGCTTTTTCCAGATTTTCAAATATGCCAACAAAATCAAGAACAAATCCGTGAGTTTTTACCATCTCCCTTTCCTCGTTCTCGTATGGCCTGTTAACTCTCGCAATTGCCTGTAGAAGAGTATGGTCTCGCATGGGTTTGTCAAGATACATGGCATATAAAATGGGTGCATCGTAGCCAGTTAATAATTTTTCGGTTACAATCAGAATTTTTGGCATTTCGCCAATCTTTGTAAACTGCTTACGTATCTCTTTTTCCCTTCGTTCATCGATATGGTGTGCTTTAAGGTCTGCACTGTCATTATTGCTGCCCGTAAAAACAACCTCAGAGTATTCCGGTGGTAAAAATTTGTCCAGTGCTTTTTTATACATTGCACATGCCGGACGGTCAACTGCCACCATGAATGCCTTGTAACCCATGGGTTCGACATTTTCTTTATAATGTTTGGCTACATATTCGGCTACTTTATTGACTCTCTCCTTCCCTTTAAGGAAGTTTTTTGTATTTATCGCACGCTCAAGTATTTTGTTTAATTCTTCAATATCATTGACACCATATGCTTCAGCCAAGGTTAAGAACTCCTTTTCCAAAATTTCCTTTGGTACTAATAAGTCATTTGGAGCCATTCCATAAAATAGTGGTAAAGTAGTCCCGTCTTCAATGCTATCTGCGATGGAATACTTATGCAGATAACCATTTTCGTCATCAATTCCAAAGGTTTTAAATGTCCCCCTGCCGTATACCGTTTTATCAATAGGAGTGCCAGTAAAGCCTATAAATGTTGCATTTGGCAACGCAGCCATCAGAAAATTACCCAAATCTCCACCCGTTGTCCTATGCGCTTCATCAATCAACACATAGTTGTTCTTTCTTAGGTTTATATCAGAAGGCATGTCTCTGAACTTATGAACCATGCTTACAATGATTCCTCTGTAATCCCTTTTCAGGAGCTTCTGCAAATCGTGAATGCTCTCAGCGCATACGACATTATTTACACCAACAGACTGAAGGTTCTTCAACATTTGGTCTTCCAGTTCATTGCGGTCAATCATCAGCAAAATGGTGGGTTTTTCTGCTTCTGAGGCCTTAAAAAGCAATTCAGCCGTTTTAATCATTGTATACGTTTTCCCGCTTCCCTGTGTATGCCAGATTAACCCCCTTGTTTTAGCTGGATTTAACGCTCTTTCAACTGCTTTGTCAACAGCTGTCTTCTGATGTTGTCGTAAGATATATTTGTTTAATTCCTCATTTTGTTCTGCAAAGAGGATGAATTTTTTTATCAGGTCCAGTAAGTGTTGCTGGTCACAGAATGATTTTACTTTTGCTTCAAGCTTGCCGATTTCTTCGCATTTCCAGTTAAAAATGTTTCTCCTGATTGTATTCCATGTTACACCATATGAAAATCCGATGCTTTCTGTTGTGGTAAATAATTGCTGGGGCACCATCAATTCAGGAGTTTCCCGGTGATATCTCCTAATCTGGTCAATACCGATAGCTAATGCTTCGTCTTTTGTTGCATTTTTACATTCAATAACAACTACCGGGATGCCATTAATTAAGAAAACAACATCCTCACGATTAGCATATTGGCCGTTGAATAAATAATATTCCTCAGTTACTTTAAATATGTTTTCATCAGGATGTTCATAATTAATCAAAATGAGATTAAACTCACGATTTTCTTCATTACTGAAAAAAGTTTTTTGGCCTTGCAAGTATTGATGGAAATCACGGTTCCCGTAGATTGTTGACAATGGTGAATCCAACAAACGCAGTAAATCTTCTTTTTTGTCTTTATACTTTGGATTGAATTGTATTACCTTGTTGAATAACGTGTCAGAAAAGAAGCGGCTTGCGTTTTTAGCTTGCTCTCTTGGTGAAACAGCCGTAGTATCAAAACCTCTGCGTTTCTCGGCTTCGTTCTGCGACACATAATTCCAGCCGATTTCGGCAGCATATTGAAGTATACGAGCTTGTATGCTTTTATGTTCAGTTGGTTTTACCATTGATAGCATTAATTATTACTGATGAAGATATGTTTTTGCCTTCAGTCAATTGCTCAGCCGCATACGCAAAAAAGGAAGCTCTTTTATTCACAAATTCCTCAAAGTCAGTTTTAATCTTCTCCTTTCGCTCAATTTCGCTTATACCGTCCTCATATCCACCATTGGCCAGCTCTGTTATCGGAATCAAATGTGAATTGAGTCTTTCATTTACAATTTCTTCAGATACCCATTGATACCTATCTTTTAAGTATTTCAAAGGGTCTTTCCTGCCAATATTCAAATTTGTATCATCGGTAATCAGGGCACAGTTTAATGCAAGGAAACTTTCAATTTCAGCCTCTCTTAACAATGCATCGGGGAAAATATGATGGTAATGTCTTTGTGAAATGTTTGTCCTGTCAACCCTTTGTCCGGTCGCAAAATCAAAGGAACCCAAACGACAGGCAACAGCTAATATCGCCTTTCCTCTTATTGTGTCACGTTTTGGCCAGCCAGCTAATATAAGTTCATCCGCTGATGCAATCGGGTGACTGTTACGATTAAAAATAGGCACATCGCCATCAGTGTAAGCTAATCCGCTTTCCTTTTTTACTTCTGTAATTACTCTTTTCAGTGCGATATAATCATAATACGCATGAGTGGCAGCAGAGTTTTCATAACGGTCGGTAAAGAATGCTGACCACAAATATTTCTTTAACAATACTTCGTACAGACCTCGTTTATCTCCTTTGTCCGGAATGAAAGGATACAATGCAGCAATCACAGCTAAAACAGCATTAGTGGGTAATCTGTCATGGTCAATGATTCCTTCATTTCTTAGGAAAATGGCCATGTCATTCAATCCTTTCTCCATAATCTCCCATTGGTCCACCATTACAGATTTGTCCATGTCCCATAATCCTTTTTGATTTGGAAGCTTTTCCTGTAACAATGCTGATGTATTCAGTATGAGATAGGAAAGGTTAAAATAGCATTTGATATCAGGAAACTTAGAATCCAGTTCATCCTGTAAATCATGCAAAGATTTGCCCTTAATGCTTTCAATCTCAGCCACTATGATATCATAGGTTGACAATGGTTTGGAGTTGGTGTTCATATTTATAAACACTTCAAGGGCAATGTCCTTGGCTGTAGATGTTGGTAATGAAAGATATGGAAGGTTGTAGTTCTTTATAATAGACCTCAGTTCATTTATTTTGTCACTGACCGACTTTTTCCAATTGAAAAAACCTTCCAACTCTTCCGGATTAGCTGGCTTGCGGTAGTTTGTTGCCTTTGTAATCCAAGTGTCAATATCGGGTTGAATATCTTCAGGTCGCAGCAGTTCAGTAGGTATCATTCCCCGTCTAAGGCAATCTTCAGGATTGTCGCACCACAAAGGATAACGTTGCCCATTTTTTTGATAATACCGGCCCCGGCAAAAAATGAATTGTTCATCGCTTTCTTTTTCCCCGTAAATATCGAATTCAGGAATATACACATAAAAGGTTTCAAATTCGTAGTTATTATGGAGAACACGCCACAAAGCTGTAAGTCGTTGCTGTCCATCCAATAATTGTTCAAGGACACGACTGTTTGTCGTTGGAGCAGATACCAAGTACCGGGAAATGAATTGTTCTTTTTCACCAACCTCCAAAACAAGTGTTATACCTAAGGGTAGGTTTTGTGTAATGGTATTGAAAAGACTGCTTATTCGTTTCCAGTCCCAGGCTTCGTAGCGTTGGAATCGAGGTAATTTAATTTCACCACGATGAATTTTGCCATACCAATCTTCAATTTTTCTATTTCTTGCTTCCATAAAGGACTATCTTTCCGCTGCAATGCTAACGGGTTGGTTAATTATTTCATATTCATTTGTTATATTTGGAAAGTTTATGTCTTTAATCTTCCTCTTTCCAGTCAATAATTCGTGCAAGAGCGTTTTGAATAGACTTAACTTTAGTTCATAGTTAGCTTTAAGGTTGTCAATTTTTTTGTCCACAATCCTTATCGTTTCAGCAATTTCATCTTGGACCTCTTTTCTGGGCAAAGCAATAGGCATTGCATTTATTGCACTTTTGTTGAATTTGGCGTTAATTGAAAAAGTCTGAACTTTCTGATAGTATCCGATTTCCCGTAAGTAGTTCAAATAATAGAAAAGAAATCTGGAATTATGGTTATGGTTAACCCTGATTCTTAGAATAAATGATGAATGGACATATTCCCCATCTTCCAAATCAAAAATTGCTGTTTTACCGACATGTTCTTTACTGCCGCTTCTCCAATTAAAAAGTAAATCACCTTTTTTTAGAATCGAATTAAAATGTCTTTTAGAAGTTAACTGATAATAGTTAATTTTACCCAAGTCAAGCTTACCTTCAAGAGTAATGTTTTTATTAGTTAAAATCTTATGTCCCAATGGCTTTAAATTGCTTGCCACTGCTGCTTGAATTCCGTAAACAACCTCTCCCGTATTTTCAAATGGCTCAACGTTCCAACTTTCTGGAACCAATCCGAATTCAGTCTGTTTCCGTTTTTCGGGTTTTGTACCTTCCGTGAAGAGCTTATTCATTAAAGATTTTTTTAGTTCCAATGCCACTTGGATAAGTTTATCCTGCAGTTCCATTCCTTGCCTTAAAGTGCAGAGCACATAAGCTATTTTTTTCTGTTCCATTAGGCATGGAAGCTGAATCTCAAAATTCTTAATTATTGTTTGACTTATGTTAGGTTGCGCACCACCATATCTTTGTTTTAAGAAATCTTCACGTTTGAACATGAGTTGGAAGCGAAGGAACTCGTTATTAAAAACTGATTCATTTGGAAATATTCCGCATACCGCTTGATTAGTTGTAGCTGCTTTTTTTAATATAGCAGTCTTCCCAACAGTTGCTCCATACATTGCAACTAGTACAGTCCCAGTTGGAAATAATTTTGCAGATGAGTTTTTGACCGCATCTTCTGAAATCTTTTCTTCAGTGTCGAAAATAAAGTTGTCTGTAAGTTCTCCTGATTTTACCCATAAGATATTACCAGAATAATATGATTTGTTTGTCCTACTCGGTGTTCCCCCACTTGTAGTTTTGGCAATTTCTTCTATCCGTTTTACCTGCCATTCATTTGTCATGCACCAATTTTCTTTAGTATTGATTTCAATTCAGTGTCAATAAATAATGCTTCCTCTTCTAATGCACTTAGTTCATCTAATATTTCACCAAGTGGTCGATATATCTCAGTTTCATTAATTTGAATATAGCGGCTGGGAGAGATGTTGTAATCATTTTTGATAATTTCCGCAATATCTACAAATCTGGCCAATTTTTCTTCCTCTTTAAATGTCTTGAATGTATTGGCAATATGCTCTAAGTTTTCTTCTGGTATGTAGTTCTTTGGGTCCCCTTTTTCATACAGTTTTCCTGCATGAAGAAGATAAATCTTGTTTTTATTTTGCTTGGATTTGTTAAGAAATATTATTATCCCCGGTGCACTTGTATTATAAAAAAGATTCTCAGGTAGGTAAATTACTCCTTCAATAAGGTCATTATCAACAAACCACTTCCGGCAGTCTTTTTCCTTGTTACTACCCAGACTGCCACTACCTCTACTTGCTGCCCCTGTGTCTAAAACAATCGCTGCACGTCCATTTTCATTAAGACTACTGTAGATATGTTGTACCCACCCCCAATCAAACTTTCCACCACAACTGCCAGCCGGGAACCTTTCCATTTCATCATTAATAAAAAAATCATCGTTTACATATGGCAAGCTGTACCTTCCCTGATTCCACATTGGATTAGCCACAACCCGGTCAAAAGTCCTAAGTTTATTATTGAGTTTAAACTTGGGATTTTTAAGTGTGTCACCAATCTCGATTTCGCCTTCCATATCATGAATAACCATATTCATTTTGCTCATTGCCCATGTAGCGGGGATGAATTCCTGACCGTATAGTTTTAATGGTGCAAATTTTGCCTTGCTTTTAAATTTCATTTTCTCTTCTAAGACCAATTCGCATTTTATAAGTAAACCACCGCTTCCACAAGTAGGGTCATATATTTCCATCCCCGGTTCAGGGTCCATTATTTTGGCCATAATAAAGCCTACCTCGGCAGGACTATAGAATTCGCCAGCACTTTGTCCGCTTCCTTCAGCAAATTTCCTTATAAGGTACTCATAGCTTCTTCCAATAATATCCGGTTCAACATCTTTCAAACCCAGACGTTTTTCAGCGATTTTTTCGATAAGCTTACTTAAACGGTCATCATCGATGTCTCTTTGGCCATGGGTGGTTGCGTTGAAATCAATCCTGTCAATGATTCCCTGTAAGCTGGGATTAGCTTTTGCCACAGAGCGCAATATATCTGTTAATTGCTGGCCAATTTTGTCACTTAAAGTCCGAATAACATCCCAAGTGGTTTCTTTTTCAGGGTCTTTTGGTTTAACAGGCATAAAAAACCGTACAAGAGACTTATCCCTTTCCACCAATTGAAGTGCCTTTGTCCTTGAAGAAACACGCTCAGCAATCCGGTCTATTTCGTCATCATAGACATCACAGAGACGTTTAACGAAGATTAGGGGTAAAATATAATCTTTGTATTTTGCAGCATCCGCAGCACCCCTTATACTACAAGCTGCATCCCAAATCCATGATTCCATGGATTTTACTTTTTCGCCATTTCCGTTTTGTTTCGCCATGCCTTAATTCTTTCCGACTTTTATGTTTTTCTGTCTTTTCTGTATTAACCGTCCTCTTCTGATTATGGCTAAATCAGTGATATATGGGTCATCTTTCCAAGTATTATACAATGTCTGTGAAGCTACACCCAACTGTTCACGGGTGAAATGCTCAAACATAGCCATGATGCTTCCAAAGTAGTAATGTTCATCTGATGCAATCATATACAAATGAATAACCTGTCTGTTCTTATCAGAAGAAACCATATTTTCTTATTTTGAAATGCTAAAGTATGGAAAAATAACCAAACGATTCGATTTTTCAGTAGTAATGTTTAAAATATTTACTGATTTAATTGGTAAATATATTCAATATAATTACTTTTGAAGCATAATCAAAAAATCATAATATGCCGAAACAATGTCAGATTCTGCAAACATCGATATGCTTGGACAATGATTTTATAGACAGGCACCTTATTCTTGTTTTCATGAGTGAAGGGAAGCTTGAAGGCGTTTATGTAGTTCCCATTCCTGATTGGCTTGTTTTTCGGGACACAAAATATCCATATTATCGAATTTGTTACAATTAATTTCAGCAATATGCAAAAAGTTGTGCTCTTTGGCCGGGTTTCTTCAGTTGGAGACAAACAAAGCTATGAACGTCAAATAAATGACTTGACAACATTTTCTGAAACACAGCATTATCAGATTGTTGGTGTGTTTGCAGAGAAAATATCTGGTGCAGCCAAAAACCATGAACGAGCAGAATTAATAAAAATGGTAACCTTTGTGAAGGACAATGAAGTCGATAAGGTTCTGGTGACTGAACTGTCAAGACTTGGCCGGGACCCTCTCCAAATCCTTCAGACCATTGAAATTCTGAACCATAATAAAATATCACTGTTCATCCAGAATTATAATATAGAAACATTGACTGTTGATAAGGAAATTAATCCCATCAGTCAGTTTCTGATAACAATATTGGCAGAAATAGCACGTATGGAGCGCAGGAACATTGAAGGCCGTTTAACAAGTGGGTATCATAATTTCCGGTCACGTGGCGGCAAAGTAGGAAGGAAGAACGGTTATCGAAAGAGCCGGGAAGCAATGTCTGAACAATATGCTGAAGAAATAAAGATGCTGAAGAAAGGATACAGTTACCAGCACATATCACAGATTACCAGCACAAATAAAAACACACTTACAAAACTCAGAAAGTTATTCGCTTAGGAAAGGATTAAATCAGTTTACGTAAGTTAGCTGGCAAAAGTGTATCAATTTCATCGTCAGTAAAGTACATCTCTTCTTTGGTTTTCAATCCCAATGTTGCTTCTTTATATGCTTTACTGATTGTTCTTGGAGAGCCTTTGTAAATGTGGTATAATTCATCCTGAAGAGTATCCCTTTTAATAGTTATCTCATCTGGCGTCAACCTGCCCATTTTAACGTCAGTAAGCAGTGAAAGATACAGTTCTCTCATATTCCAAAGGTCGGATGCGGAATTTGCATGTTTTTGTGCAATTTCACCCAAATCATAGTCTTTTAAATATGTATTAATACCAAATAAAATTGCCGACAGGACAGCCGAAATTATACCTGCAATTTTATTATCACCGAATACCGCAACCATTATGCCAGTAGTCGTTAAAGCTGACAAAATTATTTGTAAAATTTTGATTCTGTTATTTCTGCGAAATAATATATCCGCACATTTTTCCTGCGTTTTATGTGTCCAGACTAATCTGGCATACAATTCTCGAATTTGTGACTCAAGAATATTACTGTGGGAATCTGTATCCATATATTTCCCTCCATTTTTGTTTTGAAGTCCACTCTTTGTCATCTGTTTGATACTGTATTGCTTCAACTGCATTATTGTAAGCTTGATTGGCCTTATAACGAAAATTATCCGGATTAGAGATTATCTGGTTACTGCCAACAGCATACCAGATTGTTTGATTAGTTGTTTGATTTTTAAGGAATTCGAAAAAGTCCCGGCCCATCCAATCATAATAAAGGTAAGAGTTATTTTTATGGCTCCAATTTGTCAGGAACCTATAAGCCAAAGTGTCAATAAGAAGTCCTTTAATTGGAACATTGCAGTAGTATTTCCACGAACGAATCATTCTACACAATGGTCTAAGGTTGTTATTCGTATGACTATCACCTGTTGCTATTGCGTCTATTTCCGGAACTGGATTGGTAGATTTCCAACTACCACCGGAGTTAGAATCAGCATATGTATATGAACCATCGTTGTTAGGAAAAACGGGGAGAACTTCAATTGTCATTTTATCGCTAAAACGGACACTAACAATTTGACCATCACCTTTTAATTCAGTGTTTGAATATGTTTTTATTATAGAATTTTTCACTGCTTGAAGCAGCGCAGATTGTCCATTGCCTTGATAAGAATTGTATTGATTATATAATGACCACGGTAATTCGAAAACCATGTCAATATCACTCACCCAACTGTTTGCTGTATTCCGGCCATATGAACCAACATATCTTCCACCCCCTGTAGTATCCATATTCCAGAAATCCAAATTTAGTCTTCTGCAGATTGCAAGATACCGTGTAGATATTGTGGAACGCATTTCGCTTCCAATAATTAGGCTGCCACAAAATGCTTCAAAATTACTTGCAACGCTCATAAATTAAACATGAAAGACTAATAAAGATGTATGTTTTTAAGGAATTCATCAAGCTTCAATTTTGCATTTACATATTTCTCGAAAGAGCCATCAAACATTCCTGATTCCAATAATTTCCAATTTGATTTGACCTTTTCAGCTTCTGCAAAAAAATCTTTGAAATAATTATCTCTTAGACTGGTTATTCCTTTTCTCCATTGAAATTGGCCAAAAGGTGCCCATGTGCTACCGTATTTATCACCAACAATGTGCACGTAATTCAAGGCCAGTAAATATTCAAATACATCGAAAATGTCATTAAATTCTTTATCGGACAAGATGAAACCAGAAAAATAAGGTTTTAAATTCTTGCACAGGTAGGTGCTTATTGGCGTATGATAATTTTGACCATGGTTAAGTATTTTATTCATTAATCTCAGGTCAATCATGCATGCATTTACAAATTCAATGAGGTAGTATTGATTTGAGTGCTCTGATTCACTCTCTTCAATTTTAATATGGAAACAATCACACAGTATTTTGTAGTTTTTACTTTTTACGGCAGCAATTCCAATTGTATATAAAGTGAAAAGGGACGGGAAATAGTAAAAAGCTTTAGTCTCCTTATAAAAAGACCCATTTGCTTCTGGTATTGGCCCTGCCAATCGTGATAAGATGTTTGTGAACAAATAATAATGTTCAGGTTTCGCCCAAAATACCCCATTTATTATAAGGTGAATAAGAGTTGACAAACACGCTTCAAAATATTCCAACAAGGGCATAAGGTTTTTGTTATCCGGATAAAGACTGACATCCATCTTTTCCCTTATTTTCGCATAGACCTCTTCCTGCTCTTTAAAGACCAAATCATGCAGCAAAACTCTTGCATCATCCCGGACGATATACTTTTTTAAACGTGCAACTGATATTTCGGTATTAAGCGGATGATTATCAAATGTTTTTAAGGATTCGATTTTTTCCAAAATTTCAGTAAAAAAAGCATCTGCACTTGAAATTTTGACTACCTCTCCTTTTCTGAATTCTGCAATCTCCTTTAATTCGATTTCACAATCACCCAAATAGGTCCAGTAACTATGAAAGCGAAAGTTCTCACACTGTTTTAATACTTTGATAAATCCATTATCCCATTTGGCTGACCAACCACATGATAATAAGCCAAATTCATTGACAATTCGTACAAGATAGTCGTGAAGTTTGGGTTGATAGGTTGACAGTTCTTCCGGTGTATTCAGGAAGCGAGAATCAAGATAGTCTCCATTAATTTTAATAAGCGTGAAAGCATTATGTACAATAGGTATGGCTCCATCGATATCGTCCGGGTGTCGTATCACTGTTGGTTCAATCCCGACCTCATTTAGTGACCTCTCAATTAATCTGTCAAAATTGGTAGTTATAATGACTTTAATGTGGCCGTCTTTAACTAATTGTGCAATTGCCTTATGTGCAGGTGAAGGCATTTTGAGACCCTGCTCGACTTCTTCTTGGGTTGGTTCGAAATATGGTTTCAACAAATTTACCCTCTCTGCGGAAGATTTTGCAAGCTTGGCCAGAATGTTTGAATAATTTGGTTCTTCACCGTATGTGGATATAAACCAATCGACTGGATTTGGTTCGCATTTTTGCTTCTTTAATTTGGCCAGTTGCCTAACTAAATCAATAACAATATCCCAGCCTGTCGGTATACCGGAAGATTTTGAAATTCCTGAACCCAAGAAAAGGGCATATACACCTTTATTGGAGTATATTGAAAAAGCAATAGTTGTTGTTTGGTTATTCACTCGATAAAGGATAATTAATTGCAGAGATTAAAAATACGAATAATCCATTAATAATCCTTTGAGTTATTTTGTGATATTTCATTGACAAAAAGTGCTGCAAATTATTTGCGGAACGGGATTAAAATAGGAAGTGATTAAAATTAGGATTTTGGACCTGGCTTATTTGAACATGAATTTGAAAGTTCGAATATTCAATTTTCACTATATCATTTGGATGACAAAGAATATTCTGAATATTTTTATAGATTTGAAATACATTATCTGGGTCTGGCAATACGTTTTATCTACATTACAACTAAATATATCATTTAATGGCGGGTCTTTTCACAATGAGGGGTATTACTAAGCTACTTATATGTTTTATTATAACGTCTTTATTAGTAAGCTCTTGTTGTACTTTATTCCATCAACCTACTGTGAATTTGAATGTACATTCTGATGTAGATTCTGTTAAATTCTGTATCGATAGCGACGTATATGGTTGGTGCAATACACCTGCAATTGTCACTGTACCTCGTTCAAAACAAGACTTAACATTATATGTTAAAAGGGATAGTATTCAAAAAATAATCAGGGTAAAAAGTAGATTATCAAACGCCTTCTGGTTTGGAAATTTATATACTGGTGGCCTAATTGGTTATGGAGTTGACCTGACGAACCATAAGCGATTTACGTATCCTCGGTACATGACTATTAATCTGGAAAAATCAAAAATGCTACCGAACAGGGATTATGTTCGTTGGATTATGCCTGAAAAAGGTTTAATAAACATTAAATTGTCAGTTCCTGAGGGCAATCATCTTTATATCAACAAGGGTAAGGGATACGGCAATTCTTTTGGTTTTTTGGGAATATCGGGTGGAATTGAGTACTATTTTACTGATAAATATTGCATCAACTCAGATATTGGAACATTAACTGATTTTATGTTACCAATACCTGCACCAGTTAGGTACAGTGGCAATTATGACAGGTCTTTTGCATTATATGGGGATGTTCAGGTGGGTAGCGATTTCAAAATGCTGCATTACGATGTTGGTCTTCAGTTCAACAGGACAAAATATTATGAATACGATACACTACCGACATATCCAGTCCAATCCGATACCCTGCGATATTATCAGGTTCAAAAAAACATCGGTTTCGCATTATCGACTGCATATAAGTTTTCGAACGGCTTCAGTATTGGTATAAATTATTATCCATCGGTAAACTTGCCTGATGGCAATGTCTACAAAGTGCATTATTCACATTTGATATTTTTTGAATTAATATTTAAATTAGAAGCAATACGGCCCAATCTCAGGAGACAAATGTATTTTAAATAATCATCTATGAGTACCAAATTCTTTTCATTCATCTTGATGTTGTTATTCTTATCTGTGGTTTTAAATGCATGCAAAACTTACTTAATTCCAGTGCAAAGTTTTAAGGAGCAATTTAATGGTATTGATTCTACAAAGTTAAGACTTGTTAAAACACGTGGGCCTGCAGGTGACGTGGCAGAATATCTTGCCAATCCTATTGAATATATTAAATGCGTTGATAAGAGTGATATGCCACTTGAATTGAAAAACAGTCCGTCAATAGAAATACGGTTCACAGAAAAAAATAATAAACGTACAATATTCTATTTTGACAGATTATTCGTGCAAGACACTCTAATTATTGGAGAAATGTCAAGGTTTATACGGTTTCGTAAAGGAATTTCAATAAATAATGTGATATTGATTGAAGTTCAGGACGGCCATAAAAACTTCAAATATGTGGAAGACAGATAACAATAACAGATTTATTTACGGAAAAAGTGAAAGAAAAATTACAAGATTTCTGATTTTAACTGCAATTATTATCAGTCAATCTTGTTATGGACAGATTGACATGGATTATCATAATGATTGTTTTGTAATTCAGTTTGAAAAAAAGAATTCTTCTGTTCCAGATTCTTTAATATTGCCTGTTTATCAAGAACATGGTTTTCAAATTATTGAGAATGGGGTATATGATTTTATTATCGATGGTAAAAAATATTTTCAGGCATTATTATTGAATATCAACAGTTTGGGTTTTAAAATTTCTAAAAACTGGGAATTCTTTGGAGAGGAACAAATTATAAAAGACACATTATCCTTTCTTTCGACTCAGGATATTAAAATACGGATGGTAACAATAGACCAAGGACGTGGTGGATTACCGTTTACAGTAGGCAGTAAAGATTATGTAGTAAAGTTTATGCCTTCATCAAAATATTGTAGATTAAAGAATTCCGTAATTACTACTGGTCCAGAAATTGTTCAGGGACATTATTATTTCACCGGATATGGTTGGAAAAAAATAAAAATTGTTTCAGGCAAACCATATTTATGTGATGAAACAGGTGAATTCCAACTCAGACGGAATTGATTTTACGTATTGTGATGAAGACCAACCAAAACATAAGTAAACATTTTAGCGTAACCTGCTTGATGTTTTTGTTTTCAACATTCATTGGAGTTGATGCCAAATGTCAAAATGATATAGTTTTAATTAATAAGAAGAACAAGAAGGAATTTATACTACCAAAAGAGCATCATCAACTTTATTTAAAAGTAATTCCGGCAAATAAAATTTTTGATAAGGTTAAAATGCCGCCAATTCAAGCGAAAGAATTTCCGATTGATTCAGGATATATTGGCACTCCTTACGAATACAGGGGGATAACATTTGACAGTATAACACTTCAGCTACCAAATTATTGGGAAAATTCTATCAAAAAATACCAAATGCAATTTCGTATACCTCTATCCGATGTGTCTGAAATTTGCGTGCAACGGACATACAATAAAACCACTGAACAGGTATGGATTTGGGGTGGCGTACTTGGTGTTGTTGGCCTAATAGCTGGTCCAAGTTATTATTTCACAGACCACAAGGCACTTGGGATAGGATGGTTTGCTCTTGGAATTTCCTCAATTACAGCGTCAGTTATTTCATATAAAATTCACTTTGGCTACGATAAATATAAAAGGCTGTATTTTAATATCTTAGTTAAATGAATGGCATATCCAGTACTACAGAATTATCAGTCAGATACAACAGTTTTTTGATTTACTATGTTGGCCATCAATCTTCATTTCATATTAACTTTTTTTTATCATAACTTTTAATTATATTCATTTTCGTCAAGCTCAAGCATTTCGTTTTTGATTTCCTTATTCTTTTGATAACTGATAGCCATATCTAAAACATCTTGCCACTCGATTAAAAGAAATTTGTAACGCTTTTCATGGATATCAAGATAGACTTTAGAAATAACTTCTGTGACAAAATCCTGAAGATGAACAATGATATTATTTTCTTCATAATCAATATCCAGCAATTTTACAACACCAAAGCTTGAAGGTGTAACCATGAGGAATAAATGTGGAAGTATTGCCTTAAATGGCTTATGACTTAGTAATATACGCAGGTGAGAGTAGTTATCAGAATTGGCCATTGATTCCAACAATTCATCTTCTGTAACTTTATTATCATCCGGTTTTGCATTCTTTGTATTCATATCGTAAGTTTTAATATAAATACTGTACAATGTGAGTAATATCTCCGATAATGCTTGTATCCCATACTACCCCCGTAGGAAGGTACAGGGGGCCTGAATCTGGAAGGGGTGATACAAGAAATAGTCTTTTTACTAATAAATTTTTTTATAAAAATTTTTTTATAAAAATTGAAATCGGTTTATGATTTTTGGATATAGTTGTGGTGCAAATTTTGGTGCAAAAGAAAAGGGACTTACTTTTGATGTTTTCGTAAGTCCCTGATTATTAAGAGCGGGAAACGGGATTCGAACCCGCGACCCTCAGCTTGGGAAGCTGATGCTCTGCCAACTGAGCTACTCCCGCTTATCCCGGTCATGCAGTTTTGCAGTCTTGCAGTCTTGCAGTCTGTTCCTTTTTAAGTTCAGGCACAAAAGTAATAAATACTCATGTCAATTCAATCAAGGAGGGACATTTATCTCTGTTCCTATTTCAGGGAAACACCCGGAAGTGTTTTAATGACCTTGTTTTTATAATGATTGAATTTCTCAAGTGAAGTTATGAGTTCAGACATATTGGCCGGCCTTTTATTATTGTCAATCCACTCCGGCCGTTCTTCAAACATGCCTGAGTAATTATTTTTAACAAGATTCCTTGTAAAATCTCCCCAACCCTCACTGAAGGTGTAATTGATAATCAATCCGTTTTCGTTTCCAAC
>JAGODU010000316.1 GCA_017998095.1 Prolixibacteraceae bacterium
CCGTAAAAATCTCCTTCTAAGATTCATATTTAATCACTTTATTTGTTTTAGATTACATTAGATACGGATGGCACTTCCACAAAAATTTCAAAAAATAGTATATACTACTCTTCTTTTCTCTCTTTTTATCAATGTCTCAGGGCAACGGAATATAGAAGTATTCCCAGTAAAAACGTTACCTGCAATTGATGGTAAATTTGATGATATTGATACACTCCTTTTGAATTATAATTTTATTCAACTTGAGCCAGTAAATGGTGACACTTCCATATCAAACACCAGAATCATTGTCATGCAGGATGAAAAAGCAATCTATTTCGGTATCGCTTGTTATCAGAACGTACCTGTTACAGGCAAAATTCAGGTTCGTGATAGATTTGCTCAAAGTGACGATGGGATATTTATTATTCTTGGAACTTTTAATGACAACAGGAATGCTTATTGCTTTGCGCTGAATCCATTAGGCACTCAAACTGATTCGAGAATAATGGATGATGGTCGTACAATTGATTACAATTGGGATACTGAATGGAATTCCAGCGCACAAATATATGATTGGGGTTGGTTTGCCGAAATGGTAATTCCATTTAATAGCATAAAATTCAACAAGAAACAAACCGATTGGCAAATAAACTTCAGGCGCATGGTGCGGGAAGAATCGGAAATCTCCTATTGGGCAAATAGTGTTACTGATGAATACAAAATATCGTCATCTGGAAAATTGCTTAATCTAAATCCCAAGGCAACAAAAAATACTATTTTACTTGTTCCTTATGGTATTGGGAAAGTCACAACTACAAATGCCAATTGGGACAAATATATATTTGAAAATCAGATTGGTGGTGATATTAACTGGCAAATAAATTCAAATTTAACATCAAACATAACTGTAAATCCAGATTTTGCAACAGTTGAGGCTGACGAAGATGTTATTGACCTTACAAAATATGAGGTACAATACCCTGAGAAAAGAGTTTTCTTTCAGGAAGGCAACGAGATGTATCAAACACGTTTAAAAACTTTCTATTCGAGACGAGTTGGAGATATATCAGCAGGTATAAAATTAACAGGTAAAGCAGGCAGAACCAACATCAATCTTATTAATGCCTTTGATAAAAATGCCATTGATTCGTCTGGTGCTAAGCCAATGTATACCGCTTTCAGAGTAAAGAGAGATATTCTGAAATCATCAAGTCTTGGTTTCACGGCAACCAATAAACTCATTGGTGACAGGATGATTTCAACGTTTAGTCCTGATTATGTTTTGAACCTCGGTTCGCTCTGGAAACTTACTGGTCAATATGTTGCCGCAATAGATGATTGGAATGTTTTACGAAATACTGGATATGCAAGGTTTGCGGCAGAAAATAACTTTTTCCACTGGCATATAAGGTATTCTTATCTTCAAGGGGATGGACTAAAAGATATTTTCAATGAGACAGGATACCTTAATGATGATAATCGAAACGAATTTGATTCAGATTTGTCGTATAAATGGTGGATTAAAGAATCAGTTTTTAAATACATCAACTTTAGCACTGCTAACAATATTTACTGGAATGATGATTTTTCAAAATTCATGAGTTGGAACATTAATGAGACAGTCCAATTTTATTTTACTAATAAATTTAATCTTGACTTCAGGTATAATAATGAATACAGGCATATAACCTCTGAGAATGCGGACTACTATAACTTCTATTATTCTGCAACACTTGGTTATAATACTGAAGCCTATAATCGTGCTACACTGATTGTAAGAAAGGGTCGTAGTTTTGATTCTGATTATTATTCTATTGAGTCTGGTCTGCAATTAAAGGTATTTAATAAACTTGCAGTTGAATTTAAACCACGATATATACAATTTTCCCCCGAGACAGACGATTTCAAAACTGCTTTTATAAATAGTATATCAACTACTTATAATTTCACAAATAATCTCTGGATAAAATTTATTCTTCAAACAAATAGTTCCAATGACAAAATATATGTTTATGGTTTAACTGGGTGGCGATTTAAACCACCATTCGGCTACTTGTATTTCATTGTTAATCATACCGAATACATTGACTCTAACGGGGTATTTCAAAACAAATATATTGGATTCTTAAAACTGACATATCCCATAACCATAAGATGACAGAAACCTGACCTGTGGTTGACATTTTCTTTTTTAAGAAATTGACCTGTAATTCAATTAATTTCTGTTTGATTTTTTGATTTCATTTAGTAGGTCTGTGATAGCATCATTATCGACAGACATTTCAGGTATCTGCTTGGTGTTTTTTGGTGCTGACAATTTCTCTTTCAGTTCCTTGACACTTCGAAGCATCAATTCGTCAATGATTGTTCCGTAGGAATCGAGGGTCACCTTTATCGAATTATGCCCAAGTATTTTTGACAGTACTCCGATGTTCATCCCGTTTGTCAGAGCAATTGTCGTGGCGAAAGTCTTTCGTGCCAGATGCGTCACAAGAGGCTTATTTTTGGGTATTCCAGCGATGTCACCAATCTCCTTGAGGTAAGCGTTGTATTTGACATTTGACGGCACTGCCAGACATTTCCCTTTTTTTATGCATTGTGGGTGGTCTTTATATTTGTCAAGTATTTCCAGTGCTCTTGGTAGGAGAGGGACTTGGTATTCCTTCTTTGTCTTTTTTCTGTGGATATTCAGCCATAACTCGCCATCCATTCCCTTGGTTATATTGTCGGGCGAGAGTGACTCTACTTCAGCATAAGCCAATCCAGTGTATATAGAGAAAATGAAAATATCACGGATAACGTTCAATCGTTCTACTTTGAAATTGGTGTGGTCGATACGGTCTATTTCATCC
This sequence comes from Prolixibacteraceae bacterium, assembly GCA_017998095.1. The sequence goes on from JAGODU010000316.1 coordinate 2,835, forward strand.
TGTGTGAGGTAGAGTATTTTGGTACGTGGCAATTTAATTTTGTAATTTTCAAACGGGTACTTATCGATATATCCTTTGTGCATGGCATTATGTATCACACGAGTGAACCTCTGGTAATGCTTATAGCAGGTGGTAGTCGAATTATTGAACTTTTGTTTCAGGTATGCCTCAAAACCACTCATGAACTGGTAGTTAAGTTCATACAGGTACATATCACTTCGGTGGTACTTATACTTTATATACTGCTTTAGCCTCATTTGGGTGTTTTTATACTTGATGATAGTAGCAGGAGCGAAGTCCTTCCCCTTGAGTTTCTTCATTTCCGTCAATTGTTCTTCATATACCTTCAAAATGGTGAGTTGGTTGGTTTCATTACCCTCAAGCGTTTTCTGGATGGTATGGATGTTATATGGCTTACCACTCAAGTTCAGTTGGTTAACCACCTGAAGTACTTTTACCCTGAGAGAGTCAAGTGTGGCGTTGGCGGTTGCAACCTCTTGAGTCGCACCTTTGATTCTCATTGCCTTTTTATCCCAATCTCCTGCAGGGATTCGAATACCAGTGGCTTTATTGAAAAAGTTGTAGTTCTGTGTAACCCGCATGTAAACAGGTACAAGATTTTTGGAATTCTTCTTGACTCTATTGAGCCAGAAGGTGATTTTAATGTTGTTTTCCATAGCAAAATTGGTTTAAATTTAACAAAGTCGATTAGCCAGATTCCATGCGGGTTTGCGAGCATCAAATTCGCCAATTCTTATACCAAAATGATATGGAGCAAAAACAGGTATAAGAAAA
>JAGODU010000315.1 GCA_017998095.1 Prolixibacteraceae bacterium
GGGCTTCTCCGAGTCGATACAGTAAGACAAACAATAGAAAGAGTATAAATCCCTTTTTCTTGAAGAATGAGATAAAGGTGCTTAGATATTTTATGATTGTGTCTTTCGCTCCGGCTAAAGATTTTTCCGGATCTGAATCAGAATGAGGGATTATGAACTTGTGATAAATTCCTATTATAAAATAAATAATTCCTGTTGAAATTAAGATAATCATCCAGGCTGTTTTGATTGATACATTTTCTTTTATCAAAAGTCCGGAAATATAAACCAATCCACCTTGTCCTGTAATTGCTGCTATTCTCCAGAATGTGTTTCTTATTCCAACGAAAAATGATTGCTCGTGGCTATTTAATGCCAGCATATAAATTCCATCTGCAGCAATATCGTGAGTGGCTGAACTAAAGGCTATCAACCAAAAGAATATTAAACTCCATTTTACAAAATTGTCAGTCGGTAAACTTAAACCTGCACAAGCAATCAGGGCTCCCATAATTATCTGAGTGACTACTACCCAAAAACGTTTGGTACGGAAATTGTCGATGAAAGGACTCCAGAAAGGCTTAATAACCCAGGGAAGATAAAGCCATCCGGTGTAAAAAGTAATTTCAGTATTTGACAAGCCTAAATTTTTATAGATGATTGTAGCTACTGTAATTACAATTACATAAGGTAATCCTTCTGCAAAATACAGCGATGGAACCCATGACCATGGATTTATTTTCTTTTTATTAAGCATTCCGGCGATCCTATTAATTTGTTTTATTGTAAAAGAAATAAAATATTTGCTTTGGGAAGCTGATTTATTGTAAATTTATTTTTTGATTCATAAAAAGAGAAAAGATGAACAAGCTTATAATTATATCATTTTTGATGATTTCTCTTGTTGCGGGAGGACAAAATTTTAAGAATGTAAAAGTTACTTACGAAAAAATAGGAGATGGCTTATATGATTTTTATGCTGAGAATCCTAACTTTTATCCAATGCAAATTTCTCTTGATTTTGAGAAATTTGAAAATATGTCAGCCGATTGTAAATTACCTTTTATTACAACTTTAAAGCATGGGAAAAATTACTTGTTTAAAGTTAAGAGAACATTGCTTGATATTCCCGGAGCTTTTGAGCATAAATTTCAGACCAGGTTAGGGGCTTATCCGGTTAATTATGATCCAAATACAGTTTACTCTCTGCCGATTGGGAAAGGAAAAGAAACGAGTATTTTTAATTTCGACTTAACAAAGAGCGATGATCCTTCAAGAATTTTGTGGGCTTTTTCTTTAAATAAAGGGGATACTGTTTTTTGTTGCAGGGAAGGTGTGGTATGCATGAAAACTGAAACTACATATCAGAATGGATACAGAGCAGGAGAGAATTCAATTACTATTCTGCACAGTGATAAGTCATTTGCAAAATATGAAGTTTTTTCTGACAGTATGGTTTTCGTAGGTGTTGGTGACAGTGTTAAAGTCGGCACAGCAATGGGAATAGCAGGAGGAGACAATTATCAGGTTGGTACTCATGTAAGATTTTCTGTTTATTATGCCGATGCAAGAATTGATTCCATAATTAATAATAAAATCAGGAATTATTATAAATGGGTACAACCTTTATTTAAAACCGGCGATAGTGAACCATTCAATTTAAAACAAGGAGATTTTTACATAAACAATTAACTTAAATTGTTTTCCAAAGGTATTGTAAACGTAAACTTACTTCCTTTGCCGGGCTCACTTTCAACAAATATTTCTCCACCTTGTTTGGTTACAAATTCTTTAACAAGAATTAGTCCCAAACCGGTTCCTTTTTCTTCATTAGTTCCTGATGAAGTGTGATTCAGATTGATTTTAAAAAGCCTATCAATGATTTCTTTTGACATTCCAACACCATTGTCTGAAACTGAAATAGAAATGTTAGTTTCATCTTTTACAGTACTTATAATAACTTCTCCTCCGGAATAAGTAAATTTAATTGCATTACTTAATAAATTTCTCAATACTGTGCTCAATGAATGTGGATCGATGTTTAAGAATAATTCATCACTTAGGTTAGTTTTGATTTTTATGTTCTTGGCCTTTGCGCTGTATTTGAAGATTGATATTATCTTTCTTATACTTTTATTTACATCAGTCTTTTCTGGTTTGAATTCCAATAATCCTCTTTGAGATCTGGCCCATTGGAGAAGATTTTCAAGTAATTCAAAAACACTTTTTGAAGATTGATAAATTATCTCGGCTGTTTCCTTTTTCTGATGATCTGTAAAATCATCAAAATTCTGGTGTAAAATTTCAGAAAAGCCTAAAATTACTGAAAATGGATTTTTAATGTCATGTGCTATAATAGAAAAAAACTTGTCTTTTGTTGCGTTAAGATCATTTAGTTCTGTGTTAATCTTAATAAGCTCATTTTTTTGGGCCATAAGCTCTTCAGATTGATCTTCAATTAATTTTTGTCTTTCTTCCAAAAGCGAATTCGATAGTTTTAATTCATTAGATTGTTTGATTAATACTTTATTTTGATTTTCAATTTCAATAGTTCGTTCTTCAACCAGCTGCTTTAATTTGATGTTGATTTTTTTAATGCTGCTAATTCTATAATAATAATAGCTTAGTAATATTCCGGCTAATAATAAAACAGTCAGTATTTTAAACCACAAGGTTTTCCACCAGGGAGGTAAAATTGTAATTTTTACCGATATTCCCTCTTCATTCCAGATTCCATCATTATTACTGGCCTTAACTTTGAAGATATATTGACCCGGTTCCAAATTCGTATAAGTAGCTTCAGTCTTCTCTCTGGTGTAGTTCCATTCCTTCTCAAAACCTTCCATGTAATAGGCATACTGGTTATTTTCACTGAAAATAAAATTTAGGGCAATGAATTTTAATGTAAAATAGTTTTGGTTGTAATGTAAAACAATCTCATCGGTCATTGAAATGTGTTTCTTTAATGGTGAATCTTTCCCTCCTATTTCAACATTTTTGTTATATAACAGAAAGTCTGTAAAATGAACGGGTGGAATGAAGGTATTATCAATAACACTATCAGGGTGGAAAACATTAAAGCCGTTTAGCCCCCCAAAATACATTTCCCCTGTACTGCTTTTAAAATATGACCATCGATTAAAAACGGAGCCCTGTAATCCATCTTTAACTGAGTAATTTCTGAATTTAAGTCTGGGACTTTCAGATGAATCGCTAATACTTATTTTCGAAATTCCATTATTGCTACTAATCCATAAATCGCCATTATTACTTTCAAGAATGCCTAAAATTGTATTGTCTGGCAAGCCATCTTCGATTGTGTAACTTTGAAATGTTTCGGTTTGTTTGTTGAATAAGCTTAGTCCACCTTTATCAGTACCTGCCCATATTCTGTTACTTTTGTCTTTAAGAAGGGAGTGAATTGTATTTTCACCAATGCTCAGGCTATCGTTTGGATCGTGCTTGAAAATTCTATATTCACCGGTAATTATGTTAAATCTCATTAATCCATTATATTCTGATGCAATCGAAATGAAATCGCCATCAGTAAGAAAATCATTGATATTGTAAAAGGTATTGACTTTTTGGGGCGATTTCAATAGCTCACCAACAGACTTAAATGTTTTGGTTTTATTATTAAACAAAAATGC
>JAGODU010000318.1 GCA_017998095.1 Prolixibacteraceae bacterium
TGAAACAGGTTTTTAGATTAGCACAAACCTTCTCTTGTTAACGTAGGAGAGAGATCTTTTCAGAAGGGTATAAAGGGATGGATGCGGACAGGTACGGCTCCCGAGAAGTAGTGGGATGGTTTTGCGGGCGGCGCTGGGTTCGACTTAATGAATACTGGATGAAAGGGTGCGATGGATTGAGGATTGTTTTATGATGAGTGAGGCTGTGTGTAACTTCCTGAAGTCAAGCATCTGGTGATTATGAAAGGAGCGCACCCTTTCAAATAGTATTCGTCGTCGGTTGTTGTCTGAATCGCTATTTTATGAGCTTTAAGGTTCTTACGAGACCTTAATAGCTAATAGTGTCAGACAAGAATCTGTGGCAAGTCAAGTAGGGGATGTCTTATAAAATATTGAAAAATTGTTGACAATCGGCAAACATGCAGTTATTTTGCCGACGAATACAAATTATAATCGAAGCAGCACCAGCCCCTAAATCTAAAAAAGGCATAGCCTAATGGTGATTCATCTTAAATAGACCCCGTGTCTCAAAAAGAGTGCGGGTTTTTTTATTGTCGTGAAGCAGAGCCGAAATTAGATGCAAGTGTGAACATTGACAGCAGGGGCTGTCCGAAAAACATCAATAACTTTTTCAAAGGAGGCGAAGCATGAGCAAACTAAAAAGTTTTTTCCTTTCAGTGGCAATCCTGTCAATCGTTCTGATGTTTAGCGCAACTTCTTACGCCCAAACAGAAAAAATACAGGGGATACGATTGAATGACGGAAGTATCATTTACGGAAAAGTTCTTCAGATAAACGTCGAAAAGGTGACTATTGAGGGTAAGGATGGCAAAATTTCCACTTATAAATTTAATGATGTTGAAACTTTCATAAAAGAAGGTCAGGAGGAATCGGCTGCGGATGCGTTAAGGGGAACTACAAAAGTTGCACCTGGAAAAAAGGATGCCTCACACAGCGGCGACGGTTTTTACATGGGTGCTAACGCGGGGTTGGTTATGCTGAAGGATGTAGATGCCAAAGACCCGTCAACGGGAATACCTTTGACTTTCAAATTTTCTCCGGGTTTTGCTCTTGGAGCGGTTGCCGGATACGGTTATGGTTATGTTAGGGGCGAAGCTGAAATTATGTACCAAAAAAACAATTTGGACAAAGTAAAAGTTCTTGGAGTGGAAGGCGGTGTATCTGGTGATGTTTCAAATCTCGCCTTTTTGTTTAACGGATATTTTGACATAAAAAATCCGTCTATAGTTACACCATATTTAAGTGGGGGAATTGGAGTTGCACGAGTTGATCTAAGCAAAATAACAGTGACGGGCATTGGCGATTATACCACCAAAAGTTATGATGACACTGTATTTGCGTATCAAGTAGGTGCGGGTGTTGGCATTGCTTTAACCGAAAAAGTCACTTTGGATCTCAAGTATCGCTATTTTGGAACTTCAGATCCGAAAATTGATGATACAAATGTGACTAATAGCAGCCATAACATTCTTCTCGGGCTACGATACATATTTTAATTGCTCGGCCATTTAATTCTAAAGGCGGATCAATATATGTGGAAAGCCCTGCTGCTCTACGTTCTTTTCATAATAGCATCCGTAATGGCTGGTTTGATCATGGCACGCGCAGGTGTGGAATATAGATCTATTACCCATCTGGCTGTATTAATCTCTCTGAATTTAGTGGGACTTGCGATATTCTACATGTTTTTCAAAAAAGGCGCAACGTAACGCAGAAAATCGGCATATCTCGAAAAGAATTTTTGCAGGGCTGCTAACAATTATAGTATTTATTGGGTGTAATATCCTGTGCTTTGCGACCCTGACCGGAAAGAAAGATAGCCACGGTATTTTAAGTGCCGTTGCCTATAAGTTTCTGAAGGTTGAGGCGCCAAAATCAGCTCCCTCGGCAGCTATGTTAAATGAAATATACAGGCTATATTAAGTTTGGAAAGAAATTGGAGGCCCAGTTTAATAATAATGATGAGTGGTGTAAGATTGGAATGGAAATGGATGGATATTCATTGCATAACATAAAACCAAATATGGTGACGTTTATGCACAATGTAACTGGTGAAAAATTCATAATACCATATCAGGATTGATTTTCTTTTTTCGCATATTCTTGGTCTTGGTCTGATTGGTTTGGCAGGAGTTAGGAGAAAGCTGAATTTGAATACTGCGGGCATTGAAGCAAATCGAAAGGCAGGGTCAGATGGCTCTGCCTTTTTCTTGTGAGCTTCAATTCGTAATCACCAGCATAATCTCATCACCGAAATTGCGCAGTTGTAGGTGAATTCGACCTCCATTACCATTCAAATTTGCTGAGAATTCGTTTGCATATAACGGGTAGAAAGAAAAGCGCTTTGCCTTTCTGGGTTTAAAAAGCGCAGCATCCTGCGTATTTCCAATTATTTCTTATTATTCAGATTCCTGGACAGACCAAAATTAGTTTTTAAATGGTTAAGATCATTTAGATATTAAGGCCGTTTTTGCCGGTTCTGGGTATTTATAAGGAACGGGTTTCGGTCTCGATAAGATATTGAAATTAGTAGGTTATTGATATGACCCGTTGCCCTGACTTTGACTGCCGCACCCATTGATCGACTTCAAATCTTTTCCATTTTGGAAATCAGGCTATCGAATTTTTCCACATCAACAACCGGCGAAGTGGAAAAGGAAATGCCCGTCAGCAATTTTAACCCCATAGAGGCACACATTGCTTTTTCGGCATCTGGAAAATCCAGGGTAAGAACCAGATCATGCTCTCCCATCACAACATACATGGAAATTACCTTTCCGCCATTTTTCTCGATGATTTTGACCGCTTTTTTAGTCCGTTGCACCGAGACATCCTTTAACGAATCCTGTGTATGTTTTCCGAACATTATAAATATTGGCATGGGACAACCTCCTTTCCTAAGAAGCATTCCCTGGATATGGTTTCTCGGTGTGTTTCTTCCAACTGTCCTCTGATGCATTAATCTCCAAAAGAGTATCTGATAATTTCTGGCCGCCATTCCAGTAGTGATATTTTGATTCAGCATTGAATGGAACGATTATGTTTCCTGAATTGTCGATATAGGGGATGCTAGGATTAGCCATGTTATTGATGCTCCTTTTATTATTTACGGTAAAAACTGGCGTTGATTATATTGCAAACAGCAATCAAGGTCAAAGAGAAAAGTCCGTCAAGCATTGGATGCGGAAATGAGCAAACACCCTGTGAGGCTCCGGAAACATTCCTGCCTTAAACCAATCCTCAAAAAACGCACCCCGGTTCGTTTCTTGTCATAAAATGTATCCAACCTTCACCGAATCATAGAACAAATATATGATTAAGAAATTTATAAAATAAGTTTCAGAAAGGAGGTGACTGCCTATGAAGAAGAAAGTCTATACCCGGCCGGTCTCAGTGATGCTGTCAGAAGAAATGTTCGATCAGGTCAAGACCATTGCGGACAACGAGGATATCGGAATATCGGATTACGTCAGAGAAGCGGTTCGGGAAAAATTGGCAACATTCAACCAAAATAATATTCAGAAAGGAGAATAAACAAATGATTAGAAATGCAGAACAGAAATTAGATGTATCATCATTATCGGAAAATCAATTCATTAAT
>JAGODU010000317.1 GCA_017998095.1 Prolixibacteraceae bacterium
CGACAAGCTTTTAGTTGAAAAGGTGACGGAACAACTTAAGACAATTTCTGATGATGAGACAAAAAGCATTGGTCTGCAATTAAAGGAGCTTGAAAAAGATGATGTCATAAAAGGCTGGCTGGCAGCAACTGATTCAGATAAAGCAACTCTTGAAAAATTATACCCGGACAAGTTCAGATTGTATCATGATTTAACTGTAAAGGCAAAAGACGTAAAGGTTTCAGAGGAGACACAAAATCTGATTTATAACCACCTGACTCAGTTCTTCTCGCGGTACTATGATAAAGGCGATTTCATAAGCAAGCGGAGATTCGGCAAGAATGAAAAATATGTTGTTCCCTATAATGGCGAGGAGACACATTTTTATTGGGTTAACCACGATCAGTATTATATTAAATCATCCGAAACCTTTCAGCATTATGCTTTCAGGGTAGATACACACACAGGAACACTTACGGTACATTTTAAATTACACAATGCTCAGCTTGAACAGGGCAATGTAAAGGCTGATGAACCTAATTTTTTCATGCTTGCCGGAAAATCTCCTGAAATTAAGGAAAATGATGAGGACCTGAATTTTATCCTTGCAAACAAAAAGCCCGAAATTGGCGATCACGAAGTGACGTTTTATTTTGAATACAGGCCGCTTGACGATTCTGAAAAATCCAAAATAAAAGGGAATAATAAGCAGGATACACTCGATGAAATTGCCTTTGAATTTCTGAAAAAGGAGTTCAGTAATAATCCAATCTTTGTCAATCTATGGAAGGAACAGGAGGGAAAACCTCTTTTGCTGAAGAAGCTTCATCATTATACCCGGAAGAACAAATATGATTTTTTTATACACAAAAACCTGAAAGCATTCCTCGAACGTGAGCTGGATTTTTATATCAAAACCGAACTTGTGAATGTTGACGACCTTTACGTTACTGATACTGAAGAACACTTCGACAGGCTTAGGCATAATCTGAAAACAATCAAAGTATTTAAGTTAATCGCTGATACGATAATTGATTTTGTGCATCAGATTGAGGATTTTCAGAAGAAACTGTGGGAAAAGAAAAAGTTTGTTATAAGTACCGAGTGGGTAATTACAATTGACCGGTTGGTTGAATATTTAAACAACGATGAAAAATTGTACCGGCCGATATTGGAAGAAGTCATTAATAATAAGGACCAGGTGGCTGAATGGAAAGATCTATTCGGAGAAGAAAATATCCCTGAAAATCTATCTGTTGATGCTCTTAAATCTGATCTACATAGCTGGAGAAGATTACCTGTTGATACCCAATATTTTGATGAAAAATTTAAAATTGAACTTCTAAATCTTTTATCCAATACTATAGAATTAGAAAACTATATTGATGGATTAGTTTTTAAATCAGATAACTACCAAGGCCTAAAAACTATTTTTAATTCGTTCCAAAATTTGATTGGATCAATCTATTCAGATCCCCCTTATAATGCAAAAAGTAGTGAAATTGTATACAAGAATACTTTTAAGCATTCATCATGGATGAGTTTAATGAATAATTCTTTGCCGATTTCAAAGGACCTTTTAAAACAAAATGGAAGTATTAATATTGCAATTGATGATTATGAACTGCGAAATCTTCAACCACTAATTGATTCAATATTTGGAAGTGAAAATTTTATATCAAATGTTGTCGTTGTTCATAATCCCAGAGGAAGGAATGATGATAAATTTTATGGGACATCTCATGAATACATGATTGTTTATGGGGTTGATAGATCGCAAACTACATTTAATAATTTTTTCTACTCAGATGAGGATTTGAAACAATACAACAGAATCGACGAAATCTCTAGGTATGCAGAGACATCATTTATGCGAACAGGAAATAATTCAGATAGAGTTACTCGTCCAAATTTATTTTATCCAATATACTTCAATCCTGTCAATAAGAAATTAAGCTTATTTAAAGAAGATGAAGAATTTATTGAATTGCTCCCGATTAATGAAAGTAAAGAAGAAAAGACTTGGAGATGGGGTAAGGATACTTTCCTTGAAAGTAAGGACACTGAATTATTTGTAAAACAGGTAAAAGGAGAATATAGAATTTATAAAAAAAGAAGATTAGATGTTATAGGAAAAAAGCCAAAGACAATTTGGCATGATCCAAAATATGATGCTTCTTCAAATGGGATAATGGTTTTGAAATCTTTATTTGGAAGACAAATTCCATTTAGCTATCCAAAAGCCCTAGGAACTGTTGTCGATGCAGTCTTCATTTCAACTACTAAAAACGACATTGTTCTTGATTTTTTCCCTGGTTCAGGTACCACCTTCCATGCTATTCAGATGATTAATTCTAACGATGGTGGGAAAAGGAAATGTATCCTTGTAGAACAAGGCATGTATGTATTCACTGTTATTATCCCAAGGATTAAAAAAATCGCATACTCATTTGATTGGAAAGACGGGAAACCGAAGGACGGAAGCATGAATGGCCTCGGAATATTCTTCAAATATCAGCGCCTTGAGCAGTATGAAGAAGCTCTTGAGAATATTGCATTCAATGCCCCCGAAGATGTGGTACAGAAAGCGCTGGAATTCGATCAGTATATCCCAAAATACTTCCTCGAATTTGAAACTAAGGAAAGTAACACCCTGGTCAACACCGAAGCAATGAAAGATCCGTGGGACTACAGGCTAAAGGTCTGGGACGGATTTACCTATGACACGGAAATGGCTGTTGATCTGGTTGAAACATTTAACTACCTTATTGGGCTTCATATGCAAAAATTTATAACCAAAGAGATCAACAGCAGGATGTATCAATTCATTTGCGGTAACAATAATGCGAATAAGCAAATTCTGGTTATTTGGCGAAATGTGAGAGACTGGACACCGGATGATTACACGGCAGATAGCCTGGCGCTGAAAAAGGAGCTGGTAAATTTCAAATATGACCTGCTTTATATTAATGATCAGGCACATATTGATGGCTATCAGCCGATTGAAGAAGTATTTAAAAATAAAATGCTTAATTAATGGCTCTCGCTATTAACATAAATGAACTTATTCACGGAAGGGTGATTGAATGGGAACGTCTCGAATTTAAACGTGGCTGGAATCCAGAAGATGTTATCCATTCGCTCAGCGCTTTTGCAAATGATATAAATAACTGGGGTGGAGGATATATTGTTCTGGGAATTGAAGAAAATAACGGACGGCCTGTATTACCTCCCGCCGGTCTAAATCCGGACCAGATAGACAGGATTCAGGGCGAAATAACAGGCCTTTGCCATAAGCTTCAGCCAAATTATATGCCTGTAATACAACCATATTTGTTTCTGGAAAAACATATACTGGTCATATATGCACCTGCAGGGGATATGCGACCATATTCAGCTCCCGAAAGTCTTGGTGAACGGGGAATACAAAACAGATTTTTCTTTATCAGGAGCGGTTCAAGAAGTATCAGGGCACAGGGTGAGGAACTAAGAAGGTTGCAGGAACTTACTGCCCGAGTCCCCTTCGATGATCGAATTAATCAGAATGCCCGTATCGACGATCTTGACCTTGGCCTTATACGTAATTTTCTGCACGAAATCAAAAGTGATCTTGCCGAAGAGAGCACCACGATGCCTTTCACCG
>JAGODU010000087.1 GCA_017998095.1 Prolixibacteraceae bacterium
ATATTAATATAATTTTGAGGGTGTCTGAATGTTAAGACACCCTCTTTTTTTAAAATAATGAATAAATTCAAAGTCATTTGTAAATACTATAAATACCCGATAATATCCGGTATTATTACTTTTTTATTCTTTATTACATTTAACAAGTATCATCTTACATTCAGGGAACAATTCCAATTGTTTCAGGATACTCCGGAATACTTCATTTCATTCTTAAAACTACCGGGAGGTATATCAGGTTATATTGGCGAATTCCTTACACAATTCTTTCTGTTTCCGGTTGCCGGTGCATTAATAATATCATTCTTTATTATACACTTACACCTTTTTACGATATTGATTTTACAAAAGGTAAATCAAAGCCAGAGTATAATACCTCTTACATTTATTCCTGCTTTGGTTTATGCAACGATGTTTACAGATAGTTTCTATCCACTGGCCGGAATAATTGGTTTTACTTTAACTCTTGCATCGATTGTATTATATCTGAACATTAAAAGTATTATAAGCAGGCTTGTATCAGGATTATTTATTGTTCCGTTTTTGTACTTCATTTCCGGAGGAAGTGCCCTTGTTTTTGTTACTTCAGCAATAATCTTTGAATTGATTTTTATTAAAAATGAAAAAGCAAAGCACCCTCGTAGTGTATTAATAATACCTGTTTATGCATTGGTATTGATTATATTTATATTTACTATTCCTTCAATATTAAGACATTCATATTTGCATGTACCATATACAGAGGCTTTAATTTCAGACTATTATTATGATTTAAAAGCAAAAATACCTGCTTCATTATGGATTTTATTTGCTTTAATTCCAATGTTGATTATTGTATTTTCAATTATAAGGATTAAAGAAAAAAACAAACTCTCTGCAACAATAATATTCAGTGTTATTACAGTTTTGATTATCCTCTGGCAATCAAAGATAAGCTATAACCCAAATGCTGAAGAAGTAATGCAGTATGATCATCATGCCCGCAGGTTTGAATGGGAAAAGATAATAAAACATGCAGAAAAGCATCCTCCAAGGAATAACCTTTCGCTTTCTATGCTAAATCTTTCATTGGCAAAAACGAACCGATTATCAAGTGATTTGTTTAAATACAGGCAAAACGGAACAGAAGGCTTGTTTTTAAATATGAAAAATGAGAATGTTGAAACAATGATGGGTAATGAGATACTGTTTCATTTGGGATTTATGAATGCTGCTCAGCAATACGCTTTTGTGAGTACTGAGACCACTGCCGGCATGCAGAAGAGTGCAAGGTCAATACAACGGCTTGTTGAAACAAATCTAATCAATGAAAATTATAACGTAGCATCTAAATATCTTTACCTGCTGGAGAATACCTTCTTTTATAAAAAATGGGCTAAAAGTGCCCGGAATTTAATTGATAATCCTGAACTAATAGCTCAGCACCCTGTATGGTCTGAAATGAAAAAGTTGTCAATTAAAAACGACTTCTTTTTCAATATAAAAGAAATTGAAAACGCTTTAAAAATTATGCTTGATGAGCATCCGGCCAACAGAATGGCTTTTGAATATATGATGACTTATTATCTTTTGAATAAAGACCTCAACAGTTTTATGAATAATCTGTACAGGATTGACAAAATCAATTATGCGCAAATGCCTGTAATATATCAGGAAGCAGCTCTTTTTGCTATTAGTCTGATAAACAAGCAGCCTGATGCAGTAGAAAACTTTCCTGTATCTCAGGAAGTAAAAACAAAAATGAGGGCTTATGCCGATATATATACATCATCGGTAAGCGCTGAAGAAAAATTGAAGGATAAATACTCTTCGACTTTCTGGTATTATTTTCACTTTAAATAATCAAGGATAAATGAAAATTGAAAAATTTAAAATATATCACATTATTGTTTTGTTTCTTTTGGTATTAGTAATACATGGATGTGAAAATAAAATTAAATCAGTTGCCCGTTCAGAAGAATTGCCTGTTATATATCCTGATTACCAAAATGTGACAATACCTTCAAATATTTCTCCCTTAAATTTCAAAGTCAAAGATTCATCGAATAAGATAATAGTTGAATTAAAGTATAAAGAGAATAAAATAAAAGTCTCCGGGAATGGAAAAATAGATATTCCTATAAAGAAATGGAGAAAATTGCTGAACGAAAGCAAAGGAGATTCAATTACAGTAACAGTTTTTGAAAAAAAATTAAACTCATGGAAACAATACAAAAGTTTTCCAATATATGTAAGCAATTATGAAATCGATTCCCATTTAGTATATCGGTTAATTGCTCCCGGTTATGAAAACTGGAGCAAGATGGGAATATACCAGCGTGACCTTACTGATTTCAAACAAAAGGCAGTAATTGAAAATACTCTGATTCCCGGTTCATGTGTAAACTGCCATTCATATAGAATGAATGACCCCGGTAAAATGATGTTTCACTTAAGGGCACCAAACGGCAGTACTTTTATAATTGATCAGGATAAGATAAAAAGTCTGGATTTGCGAAGTGATAAACTCATTGCTAACTGCGTTTATCCTTACTGGCATCCATCGGGAAATTACATTGCATTTTCAGTGAATAAAGTTTCCCAGGCTTTTCATTCTTCTAAAGAAAAACGGATAGAAGTAATCGACAGCAAATCAGATATAGTAGTAATAGATATAATAAACGATAAAATTATAACTTCAGATTTAATAACAACAGATACTGAGTTTGAGACATTCCCCTGCTTCTCACCTGACGGGAAATATCTTTATTACACTTCTGCTGTTAAAAAGGAAATACCTGCTGAGTATAATCAAATCAGGTACAATCTTAAAAGAATTTCATTTATTCCCGAAACCGGGACATTTGGTAACAAGACTGAAATGATTATCAATGCCGATTCTTTAGGCAAATCGATTTCATTTCCACGAGTTTCACCGGATGGCAGGTACCTGATGTTTACAATGGCTGATTACGGCAACTTTACCATCTGGCATAAAGAAGCCGATTTGTACGTTTTGGATTTACAGGAAAAGAAGTACTATCCACTGAAAGAAGCTAACAGCACTGATGCTGAGAGTTATCATTCATGGTCGTCTGATTCCCGGTGGTTTGCTTTTGGAAGCAGAAGAGATGATGGTCTTTATACAAGGCCGTATATTTCGTTCTTTGATGAAACAGGAAAGCAGGGCAAGCCTTTTTTAATTCCTCAGAAAGATCCTGATTTCTATACTTCTTTATTGTTTTCATTTAATATACCTGAACTTGTTAAAGGGGAAACAAATGTCAATCATTTAGACGTTGAAAGAAAAACATTAAAAGGCAAGCCGGACAAAGTTCATTAATTCATTTCAAACACTACTTTAATGATGAATTTTATCATGAAATCATTTGTAATTACACTTAATTTTACAGAAAAATAAAAATTATAATACTATGAAAACCAATTCACTATTAATCTTACTGCTAGCAATTATGATAACATCATGTAGTCAGAAAAAAACTGAAACAGAGAATCCATTTTTCTCTGAATACAACACACCATTTAATGTTCCCCCGTTTGACAAAATTCAAAATGCACATTACATACCTGCTTTTGAGCAAGGTATAAAAGAGCATGATGCTGAATTGGAAAAAATCATCAATAATGCTGAAGAACCAAGCTTTTCAAATACAATTGAAGCACTTGAATATTCAGGAAAACTACTTAATAAAGTATCTTCAGTATTTTTTAATTTGAATGAATCCAATACTTCAGATGAAATGCAGGAGATTGCAAGGAACATAATGCCTCAGTTGTCGCAGCACAGTGATGCAATTCTGTTGAATGACAAGCTATTCCAAAGAGTTAAGTCATTGTATGACAAGAAAGAGCAGTTAGGCCTTAACCCTGAGCAGATGAAGCTGTTGGATGAAACATATAAAAGTTTTATCCGCAACGGTGCAAATCTAAATGAAGAGCAAAAGGAGAAGATGAAAAAGATAAACGAAGAGTTATCATTATTATCATTGAAATTTGGTGAAAATCTGTTGGCTGAAACTAACGACTTCAAACTTACTATTGACAATAAGGAAGATCTTGCAGGATTACCTGAATCTGTAATATCAGGAGCAGCTGAAGAATCAGGAGTTGAAGGCAAATGGGTATTTACACTTCAAAAGCCAAGCTGGATTCCTTTCCTTCAGTATTCAGAAAAAAGAGACCTGAGGGAAAAACTTTATAAAGCAATGTATAATCGCGGCAACAATAATAATCAAAACGACAATAAAGAAATCATTAAAAAAACAATAACCCTGCGCACTGAAAGGGCAAAACTATTAGGATTTGAAAACCATGCTGCATATACACTTGATGATTGTATGGCAAAGACCCCGGAGAAAGTTTATGAATTGCTTTATAAACTCTGGGAACCTGCTATTAAAAATGCCAAAAAAGAAGCTGCCGATATGCAGGCAATGATTAATAAGGAAGGTGGAAAGTTCAAGCTTGAAAGCTGGGACTGGTGGTATTATGCAGAGAAAATCAGAAAAGAAAAATATGATCTTGATGATTCTCAGTTAAGACCATATTTTGAATTGAATAATGTCAGAAACGGTGCTTTCACACTTGCCAACAAACTATATGGAATTAACTTCACTGAAGTAAACAACCTTCCGCTTCCCCACCCTGAAGCAAAGGCTTTTGAAGTTAAAGATGAAGACGGCTCTCACATCGGATTAATATATGTTGATTATTTCCCACGGGAAAGTAAAAGAGGCGGAGCATGGATGGATGCACTCCAAAGCCAGTACAGAACAAAGGAAGGAAAGAACATACCTCCTGTTATTGTTAATATTGGAAATTTTTCAAAACCAACAGGAGACATGCCTGCTTTGTTAAGCTGGGATGATGTAACAACTTTATTTCATGAATTTGGTCATGGCTTGCACGGACTACTTTCAGATTGCACATATGAAAGTCTGGGCGGAACTTCTGTTCCAAGAGATTTTGTAGAGTTACCTTCTCAGATAATGGAAAACTGGTGCAGCCAGCCTGAAATGCTTAAGCTATATGCAAAGCATTATAAAACAGGAGAAGTTATTCCTCAAGAGTTAATAGATAAGATTATAGCTTCAAAGAAATTCAATCAGGGCTTTGAAACAGTAGAATATCTTGCTGCTTCTATACTTGACATGGATTACCACACTTTAATAACAGGAGAAGCACCTGATGTAACGAAATTCGAAGAAGAATGTATGAACAGAATAGGTTTAATCAGTGAAATCATACCTCGATATAAATCTACCTATTTCAATCATATATGGGGTGGTGGCTATTCAGCAGGATATTACAGCTATATCTGGGCTGAAGTACTTGATGCCGATGCATTCCAGGCTTTTATTGAATCGGGTAATATTTTCAACAGAGAAATAGGAAATTCATTCCGCAAGAATATAATTTCAAGAGGCGGAACTGAAGATGCTATGACAATGTATTTGAAATTCAGAGGAAAAGAACCGGCAATTGAACCCCTGCTCAAGAAAAGAGGATTAATAGATTAAGGAACAATATTTAATGGGGGTACTTTTTAACTAAAAGTTCCCCCTTTAACATCATATTTGCATTCATTGCCATTGCAGCCATTTCATCTTCACCGGGATAAACGGCAATTTCAGCCAGAAAACCTATTCTTTCCTTTATTTTTTCTATTACCAAACTGCCATAGGCTATTCCTCCGGTCAAAATAACAGCATCAACATTGCCTTTTAAAACAGCCGACATTTCAGCAATTGCTTTTGAAACCTGATAAACAAAAGCATCCAGATAAAACATAAAACCCTCTTCCCCATCGACTGCGGCATTAACAATTTCCAGCATACTGTTTGTATTAAGATAAGCTACCATTCCACCCTCACCGTTTACCATCTGCTTCATTTCATCTTCGGTAAAATTACCGCAGTAACATGCTTCAATCAGCTGGCCTGCAGGTAATGTGCCACTTCTTTCCGGACTGAATGGACCTTCGCCGTCAAGGGCATTATTGACATCTACAACTCTGCCTTTTACATGAGCACCAATGGAAACGCCGCCTCCCATGTGAGCTATTATCAGGTTAAGGTCATTGTAATCTCTTGAAACAGAACGCGCATACAACCTGGCAACAGCTTTCTGATTCAATGCATGAAAAATCGATCTTCTTTCAAAACGGGGATGGCCTGATACTCTTGCTACCGGATCAAGTTCATCAGTTACAACCGGATCAGCAATATAGGCTTTGGCACCGGGAATTCCCTTAGCAATGGAATGAGCAAGCAATGGTCCAAGGTTAGAAGCGTGCTGTCCGAATATTCCTTTGCGCACATGAGTCAACATTCTGTCATCTACCTCATATACACCTGACTCTAAAGGATAAGTCAAGCCTCCCCTGCCCATTATTATTTTAATCTCATTAATATCTATACCCTCTATTTCCAGAGTTCCTTCAATAAGATCCTTTCTGAATTCAAACTGAGAAATTATATTGGGATACAAAATCAATTCGTCAAGAAAATGCCTGATTGTATTGGTGAAAATACATTCTTCACCCTCAAAAACAGCAATCTTTGTAGATGTAGAACCGGGATTAATGACTAATATCTTTTCCATTTTCGTATGAAAATATATCTATCCTAATAATGCTGCCAAAGCTATTGAATTCAGCTTTGTTTGTATCGTATCACCTCTTGATGAAAGGATAACAGGAACCTTTGTACCAACAAGTATAGCAGCAGTTTCAGCATTACAAAATTTTGTATTTACCTTATAGAACACATTCCCTGATTCAATATTTGGGAACAAAAGGCAGTCGGCATCACCTGCAACCGGAGAAATAAAATTTTTAATTTCAACAGACTCAGGATCTATTGCCAAATCAAGTGCCATCGGACCGTCACATAGTGAATCGGGAAATCTGCCATTCTCCCAAAGCTTCTTAAGCTCATTTGCATCAAGAGTTGCCTGCATACGCTGAGAAACTTTTTCACTTGCTGCAAGAAAAGCAACCTTAGGAATTTGAATTCCAAGCTTATGTGCAACATCAATTAAATATTCAGTCATTCTGACCTTTTGCTCCAGCGTAGGAAGCGGTATAACAGCTACATCTGAAACAATTAGCGGCTTGGGGTAACTTTTATTCAATATCACGGTTACATGAGAAAGTAAAGAACCCTCTTCAAGAAGACCTGTATCTTTTCTTAAAATCGACTTCACATAGACATCAGTACTGATCAAACCTTTCATTATTAGATCAGCTCCACCTTTTGATGCAATCTCAACAGCAGTATCAACAGCTGACTGCTCATCAGGGCAATCAATTATTTCAAACTTGTTTACATCAATCCTGCAGGTCGTACATTCTGATTCAATTAAATCTTTTCTCCCGGTAATTTTTACTGTAACCAAATTATTATCAAACGCATTGCTGACCGCCTCAAGCGTATGATTATCTGTTCCATTGGCTACGACTAATCTGCGTTTGCCCCTTTCTGATAGTGTTTTGAATAAAGAATTAAAGTCAGAAATTATCATATAGAAATTTTATATTAAAATATGTCATTTTTAAGGAAATTACAACCGGTTTTAGTCATCTTTTGTTACATTTAAAATGATACTTTTAATAAACCATTAAGATGTCAGTTTACATTGATATACATTCCCATAAATTTCCATCATTTGATGAGGAAACAATAACTGTCAGGAATGTTATTTTACCCGATGAAGACATCCCTGCAACAAATTATTTTTCTGCAGGCTTTCACCCATGGCATGCCGGAAAGGTAAAAACTGAAGTTATTGAAGAAAAACTTACTACTATAGCCAATCTCAATAATTGTATAGCTATTGGTGAATGTGGTATTGACAGGTCAACTGAAATTCCTGTAGAACTGCAAATCAAGGAATTTAAAATTCATATTTCTGTTGCTGAAAAATCAGGCAAACCAATTGTCATACATTGTGTAAGGGCATACTCTGATTTAATGCAGGTTTTAAAAGCATCGAAATTCAGTTATCCTGTTATACTGCACAATTATAACGGGAACAAATTTCAAACAAAACAACTTTTGAAATATAACTGCTATTTTTCATTTGGAGAACCATTATTTTTAAAAAACAAAACAGCCGATATTGTTCAACACATCCCTGCAAACAGGATTTTCCTTGAAACTGATGAGTCTAATTTTTCAATTGGAGAAATGTACTCCTCAGCTGCAATCATGCTTAAAATGGAAGAAAAAGAGCTGAAATCAATAGTGTTTGAGAACTTCAAATCACTTGGAATAAAATAGTCAGATTGAGTACAATTTCGGTTAAAGGATTTTCAATTCACACCTTCTGTTTTGTGCCCTTCCTTCATCAGTGTCATTGCTTGTAACAGGAAGAGAAGAACCATAACCCTTGTAAGTCAATCTTCCTTTATCGATTCTTGTAATAAGATAATCATAAATAGACTTAGCCCTTTGCTCTGAGAGTTTTAAATTATAATCATCAGTACCAACATTATCTGTATGACCTGAAATTTCAACCTTTAAGCCGGAATTACTCTCAAGAAACAATACTATCTGATTAAGTTCAGGATATGATTCTGCCTTTAAATTTGCTGAATTAAAATCAAAAAAGATATTGGAAAGTTCTATTAAATCACCTGATTTAACAGGATCAAGGTATATCATTAATTTCGTAGCTCTTTTGAATGTAGATGAATCACTTAAGTCAAAATGCCTTGAATAAAAAAGGTAACCTTTTAAACTTACATTCAGTGCATATCTTCTTGAAGCTACAAGTGTAGTTATAAACCCGTCAATATTGTCAGAAGTAACTTTTACCGATTCATCATTATCAAGCCGGGTAATTTCAATAACTGCATTCAAATTATTCTTTGTTGAATTATCAACAACAAAGCCTTTAATATACCCCACCTTATCAGGCAAAAACTCTTCCGGAATATCAAACTGAAACAGGTCTTTCGACTTATTTTCAGCAGTGTCCCGGTCAGAAGAAAACAATGCAGTAGAGCCTGCCGGTGAAATTACTATTCCATCTTCGTTAAACTTAGTATTAACAGGATAACCAAAGTTCAAAGCATTTGACCAGACGGTATCGTTCAATCTCGACATGAACAGGTCGCTGCCACCAAACCCATATTTTCCTTCAGAAGCAAAATAAAGAGTAATACCGTCTGAATGAATATAAGGTGAAAAATCGTTATGGGAAGAATTTACTCCGGGTCCCAGATTTTCCGGAGCCTGAAAGAAAAGAGAGCCATCTTTCATTTCCTTAAATTCACTTCTCCAGATATCCATGCCTCCATATCCCCCTGACCTGCTGCTTGCAAAGTACAGGAAGCGGTTATCGGCTGATACTGAAGGCTGTGAATCCCACGACTGTCCGTTAATAACACCTCCTGCATTAACAGGATACGACCAATAACCTTTATTTTTTCTTGAATAATAAATATCGCAGCTTCCCTTTCCACCTTTGTTTCCGCACATTGTAAAAAACATCAGTTTATCATCTGCGGAAATACACATAGTGCCTATGTTAGTTCCCTCTTCAGAGTTAATATCTATTAGAGTAGGTTGGCCCCATCCTTCAGGTTCTTTTTTAGAATAAAACTGACGCTCGTAAGGGAAATTGACATTCCGGTCGATCAGCCTTGTAAAATAAAGAATTGAATCATCAGTTGAAATTGCAGGCCAGTACTCATTCATCGATGTATTGACCTTATCATTCAGGGGGATAACTTTAATATCCCTGTTTTCAGAAATTGAATTTAAGGCAAAGTAACATGACTTAATCCTGTTTTCAATAAATACAGAATCTTTGGCACTCCTTACCTTATTGTATTTTTCATAATCGTATAAGGCAGCATTGTAATCTCCTTTTTTAAAGAGCAGGTTGGCAAGTAATTTATGAGAAACCCTATAATTGACTGAATCAATAGACAATATTTTTTTCAGAGCCCAAATTTGCTTTTCTTCATCTTGCCTGTCAGCATAAATATCTGATAAAAGCAGATAAGCATTTACATCCGTTGTATCCTTTTTAAATGACTTGTATATAATATTTTCAGCTTCATTAATGTCTCCTTTTAAATAAAACTCCAAAGCACTTTTAATGAATCCTTTGGGCTTCTTTTTATTTAAATTATTTAAAGAAGCTTCACAATTATAAGTGCCGTATAAACACATTAATAGAGTAAGTAAAATAAATGTTGAAATCTTAAAAAACTTTACAGACATTATTTCAGAAATGTGAAATTATTTCACAATAAGGTGTGTATAACCTGCTTCAGGAACTTCAATTGTTGCAATACCTCTTTTGAATTTTAAAGTTCCCCTGTCAACATATTTACCGGTATGATCATAAGTTATGTAATCAACCTTTCCGGTAGGAGTTCCGGTAACAGAAACGAATTTATATTCGCATGAATTGATAATATCGGCAACTTCAAACTGGAAATATCCAAGATCTATTGGTGCAGTTCTGCCATATACTCCGACAATCTGTTTTAATTCGTTTCCGGATTTCAGTACAGTATATCTGTGAACAGGATCAAAAGCTTCAAAATCACCTTGCAATAACAATTCATTGTTTGACTGCCAGTATTGAATCCAAAATCCCAGTGTTTTACGTATTTCTTCAGGTAAAGTATATGAGAAATATGAAATGTAAGGAGCTCCAAACATAACAGACTGAAATTTCAATGCTACTTCCAATGCCGGATCTCTTGGATGAATTCCCACAACTTCAATAAACGGAGAATATTCGCCATACATAAGCCTGTTGTTTACAAGCTTTTCACGAACATCATTCAAAACAGTTGTACCTAAGAAGCCATTGATTGTCTTGAGGTTTGAAGTATGTAAAGGGCCAACCGAAGGATAACTTTGATTGATTGATAATTCAGGATTTGAAGTAATAAGTTCAGTTTCCATTTCAAGCCTCAGTGAATCGAGCGACTTTCTGACAGAAACAAAGTCACGTCCATTATCGTCAGTTACAATAATGTGCTCATCAGGGTAATAGCCATTAAGAAAATCAAACCATATACCATCAACGCCCCATTCAGTAACAACATTTGCATAAAGCTTCGACAAATACTTCCTTACATCAGGATACCTTATATCAAGAACCGGCTGACTTGAAGTTACATATTGCAAATATTTCCCTTCATATTTTTTGAAAACATATTTATGAGCACCTGTAAAAGGCTTAGTATACCAAAGAGCAACTTTCATGTCCTTTTCGTGGGCCTTGTTCATAAATTCCTTAACAACACTGGCTTGTGAAGGATCCCAAAAGCCATTGGTGTCAATATCAAAGCGAACGACATCCTGCCATCCGTCGTCGAATAAAACAGATTTGAATCCCATTGAAGAAATTGAATCAAAGTAATAAGTGATATTTTCTATTGGAATATTTCTGTTCATCGGGTACCATAAAGAATAAACAGGAAGAAGTGACATATCAATTTTGCGGATAGTGCTGTGATCTTCTTTATCTAATCTCCATTGAATACATTCTCTGATTGACTTTGTAAACTGCCTTTCCTGAAGATCAATAAGTATTTGAGCTTTATATTCAAGAACTTCAGCATCAGGTACTGAAGTATTGAAAAAGTTGAATGCAAAAACCAGAGAATCAAAATCTTTTCTGATATCAATTCCGGTAAATCTGCTTTTAAAATCATCCCATGAAGCCATTGTCAGCCTGTTCTTATCATCGTTTGTCAAAGCTGAAACAACGTTATAATCAGACTGCAATCGGGAATAATTAGAAATATTAATATACGAACTGTTTGACCATGACCGTGAGCTCCATAAAATATCAATAGCATTTCTTGGATATTTTACTAAAAAATCAAATTTTGGTAACGCTGAAGGGAAGTCGGTATATAGAATAAGATTTATTAAATATTTGCTTTCATCGATAGTATCAATTCTTATTTCAGATTTAAATGGTTGTATATCTCCAACCAATGAAAGTTGTTTTTCGCCAAATTCAGCAAAACGAGCAGCAGCAGGTGCTTCATCTTCAGTTGCTTCAACAAATCCTCCCCTTGGACTACATGAATAAATACCTGCCAGAAATATTATAAAATAAATGATTCTTTTCATTTTTCTTTAAACTTGCTCAAAGACCCAACATTCCACAATTTAAAAGTAAATTTCCAGATTTGCAATATGATTTTTTTCTCTTTTCCCAACCTCAGTGCAAACCTTTAAGACAGATTAATTTCCATCTCAAATATAAATTAACTTTTTTAACTGATAACCATACATCACACCTTAATTCCACTAAATTAAAACATTTTGGATTTTAAATTTACTTTATTCTGTATTTTTTTAATTCCAAATCTTTAATAATATCAAAATTAATGAAATTTGTTCAATAAATCCTTTCTATTTAGTATTCGCTGAAATCTTTTAGTAACAGTTCTGCTACCTTGCTGTTTATATTTTTAGATTCCTCACTTCGTTCGGAATGACCTGCAATCGGTTTAGAAAGAAGGAATGGGAAGGGCGACGAAGCCGCCCTTCCCATTCCCTATACCCCAAAAGAGCGATAGTCATTCTGAACGAAACGCAGTGTAGTGAAGAATCTCAATTAACAAAACATATCTGTCATTGGTAGTCCCGACCCAATGACAGTGATCAATTACTATTATCTTCGATTAGAAACAAATTAACACCAAATTCATACCAGATTCACCCCAAACACCATAAGGAAGTTTGCTTATGGTGTTTGGGGTGAATCTGGTATGAATTTGGTAAGGAGTTATCTATATTGAAATGGTTTTATTCTTATATCGCTTATCAGCTAATGACAATTTCATTAATTTTGCTGAATGTCTAAAATTGCAGATTTATATAAAAGAAATATTAATGGCATAATTGCCACATTGGTTTTTCATATTCTGCTGTTTACTATTTTGCTCTTAACAAAAATTGGAGTCAAACAGGAATTCAGGGAAACTGAAATATTAATAGATTTTCCTGAAGAAATTATTGAAAAGATACAGGAAAGCAGAAATGAATCAAACGAATATGAAGAAGGCAGATATTCTGATAATCAATTGACAAATGTAGCATCCAATAAATCAGTTACAGCTAAGAATGAGGTTTTTGATGAAGCATACCAGAAAGAGCTAGAGCAGGCACAAAGGCTTGTAATAGATGTTTCAGGTCAATTATCTAAAGAAATACCTACAATAAACGACCTTAGCATGCCTGAGGAAATTGTTAATGAAACCGACATTGAATCATTTAAAGACAAAGTATATAACGGAGACAGCAATGTTGAATATTTCCTTAAGGATCGTTTTCATAAAAGATTGCCTATTCCGGTTTACCTTGCTCAGAAAGGCGGGAAAATAAAGGTAAATATTGTTGTTGACCGCTCCGGCAAAGTAGTTAAAGCCGAACCGGTAATACAGTCAGGCATTGATGAACAAATATTGTCTTATGCCAAAACTGCTGCTCTTAGAACTAAATTCAACCCTTCAGATGAAGCACCTCAGCAGCAATCAGGCTATATTACATATAACTTCATCCCTCAAAATTAAAATAGGATCACTTTTGTCCCACTTTTTTTCTTAATGGCTTAATTTGAAACAAAATAAAATCAGGACTATTTTGCATTTCCTTTTTTTAAAAGTATGGCACGCAATTTGTTAATTTAAAGTAAATATTTGTTTAAAAAGCAAATATTTGAATTGAAATTTTAACGTTCTGTGTTTAATAACATACATTTGTATCAGGTTTATTTTCATAAGTTTTAGGTTTAGTTAGATTAGTTAGTTTGAGAAAAGGATGGATTACCCAAAATCTATCCTTTCTTTTTTTATAATAAACCTCTATGCTATATGAAAATTACCATTTACCTGAATTATTCAATATTGAATATTCTCCAAATACTTCAATGAAAATTAATGAAGTCCTTCCGATTTGATTTTAGTTGCACCTGACAATCCGTCAACATTTACTTTCGGATCAAATTCAACATCTGTTGCTTTACCTCTTGCTATTTTAAGCAGTTTTTGTTCATTAAAATTCACCTTACCCTTAACGAGTTCAGGGCGGTTGTAATTGTCCTTGAAATAGCTGTAAAAAGCAGGATCCTTTTGAGGAAGTATAAAAGGTTTGGAAGCATTGCCTTCTTCATCAATATAAGAAAACCAGGGGTGAGTACAAAGTCCGTTTAATCGTTTGCTGCTGAATACTATCCAGCGACCATTCGATGACCAGCTGTGATAGCTGTCGACATCGTTTGAATTATAAGGAAACTCACTTAACTTTTTAGTCTCAAGATTAAACATATATAAATCACTTGCCTTATCATAAACAGTAAAATATCCATGCCCGGAAGCAGTAAATAAGATATTTTTACCATCGGGAGAAACAGTCGGGAAAGTAATGCTTTTCTTTATATCTGAAGCTTTAAGGATAGTATCTACATTACCCCATTCATTTGTATTAACATCGAATCCTACCCTTAACAAGCTATAACGTACTGAATCAAAGGCAAGAGTATCGTTGTAATGATCAGTTGAAATATAGTAAATGAATTTCCCGTCGGGCGACCAGAATGGCAGATTCTCTCTGCTATGGGTAGAAACAACAGGAGAAGTAGTCACCATATTTTTCTCAACATCATAAACAACAATGTCAGAAGCCCTGTCATATACTTCATTTCTTTTATCCACCCCATGAAACCATTGGTTTATCAAATTCACGGAATATGCAATGTGCTTGCCATCGGGATGCCATGACGGATAGGCAAAAGAAGACATAGTATAAGGAGTCTTTGTATTTAGCATTTTAATTTTTCCTTCATCAACAATAACTGTTCCTCCATGCTTACCTCTCATGTGAAACTGGAATTTATCAGGATTGTTATTACTGAAAGAATGGCAGTTCATGCAATTAGCATCTGTATTCCGGTTAAGCATAAGCGGAGATTCCTTAAAAGAAGTTAAATCTCTTTGATACAATCCCATTTTCTTCCAAAGGATATAGCCAACGTTAATGATTCTGTATGCTAAATATGAATCAATTTCGTATTCAGAAACTGATATTTTAAGAGGTTCATATTTAGACCATCCCGAACTGCTTTTCGCATACACATCAACAGAAATCTTGTTACCAATATTATTCTTCAATAGCTTTTTCCATGCTTTAACGGGAATGGAAACCGAAGATGAAGAAGTATTTATCTTCAATGACTTTCCGTTAAGAGATTTTATTTCAACATAAAACCTTTCTCCTTCTTCATTTATTTGAAAGTTCAATGGAGCAATGTTAGACGGAATAACTATTTCATTATAATCCGGGAATATAGCAGGTGTCTTTGTTATACTCTTAAAAGACGAAGGATTGTTATTGCAAGAACTAATTACAAAAACAATTAAAACTATCAGATATATCTTAAACTTTTTCATTGTACAACTATTTCTGCTTTATTAGTAACCGGACTCACATAATGCAAATAATACCAGTAGGTATTCTTGAAACTTTCTTTAAGCTTACTTTGAGCAGCTTCTTTATCTCCCTCAAAATCAGAGAATATACCCATATAATCATTAAAACTATCTAAAACCTCTTTTGAAACAGTAATTTGCTTCATAGGTTTATCAAGTCTCATCATTTCATAATTATAAGAAATAAGGGCCTGCTGATAAATTGTCGGAATAGTTTTATAATTAAATTTTTTGCCAACTGAATAATATTTAACAAAAGAGGCCAGGTTATTATCAAGAAGGAATGCTGCCATTAAATATTCGTAGGCCATCTTATTGTTAAGATTATCGCTTAGCATATTAATCAGATCTGACTGAGGTTCATGACGCTTAACAATGAAATCGGTTACAGGCATAATTTCTCTTTTTTGAATTACCATAGAATCAATATGAGGCACTCCTACTCCATTTATATACTTCTCATATTCAAGGGCTTTTTTCTTAAAGAACCTGAATCCTTTCAACTGATTAATATATATCTGAGCTGATCTATATTTATCGGAAACGATATTGGAGATAATCAGCTGTTCAATTATCAGTGGGGAATTATCGTTTTGAGAAATGGATTCATTGCCATATTGTATAGCTTCATTGATTAACCCGAGCTCGAAAAAGAGTTGTGTTGTTGGCAGAAGTACTTCATTTGTAAAATACCTGTTTAGGAAAAGACCGTCAAGTCCCCAGACCTGAGGGTATTCAAACATCTTTTCAGGAAGTGAGCCTGTAAAAAATAAAGCTCTGTTGGTATGAAACTGAATAAGCCTGTCGTCAGAAGGATTAGCTTTTACCCTTTCAAGCAGCTCCTCCCATTTCCCGTCATAGGCCAGCTTATCGATTGTAATCTTATGCTTCTGGTCTTTATTAACAGAGAAAACAATTCCACAGACCAGCAATACAACTGCAATTAAATATTGAATTATAAAAGACCCTTCTTTTTTGTTGTCAACATCCTTTTTTAATTTATTCCTGTTTATCAATGATATAAAACCGTCGATTATTAAGACAAAGGGTAATAAAAAGAAAAGAGAATATGTAATAATCCCCGGTTTATAATTACTGAAATAAGGTGAAAATCGAAGATATGCATCTTCAATATTTATGAATGAAATGAAGTTTGCAGCTATAAAAGGGATGAAAAGCAAGGCAACAAGTAATACAATAACCTTAGTTATATTGAAATCCCTTTTTATCAAAAAAAGATAAATTATCAGGGAGACATTAAGAATAAAGAAGGTCAGTCCTCCTGAAATATAATACGCGGCAATCAATAAGATTCCTGAAATTATTAACTTCAAAGCAAGTCGTATCTTGCTGTTGAAAATTAAAACTATAAGATAAAAAAACAAAAAGAGTGAAAATATCTGTACTGAATATATAGGATGAAAAGAGTAATCAGTAAAAAGAACTGCAAGAAAAACAATAGGAATAAACTTCAACAGGAATGAAATCCCTTTCCTGGAATCTTTAAATATCTCTTCTGACAGAAACCCAATTAAAGACAATAAAACAGTAAAGACCAAAGCCCCTGCCACCGGTTTATAGTTGAATTGAAACAGAAATAGTGACAAATATTCAGCAAGTCCTCCGGGGTAATTAATGTATTGTTTAAAAAAATGGGCATCAGAAGAAAAGCCCAGTTGCTGAAAGTGATAAAT
>JAGODU010000088.1 GCA_017998095.1 Prolixibacteraceae bacterium
CATCTTTATTATTTACATTTTGCTTAGTAGAAAAAAATATAACTGTTTTATTTGTCGCTAGTATTTAAAAGTATTTGATTAATAAATAGGGGTCTTAATCGTGAACAGCAGACTACTAAAAAAACACAACAAATCAATATATCTAATGCATTAATTATAATGCCATGCTTTATAATTTAAACACTCATGCTGTGTTAATTAGATGGGATATGGATTGCGTTGGTTCCCATAAAACCATTAGCATTGGAAAAAATACATTTTCACTATTTAATAATATCAAAAAATACATAATTTCTAGCATTCGAAATCTTATCGATCAGCATTGTGAAGCAATTAACTTGTCTGATCTTAATGCATATTATGAAAGATTTGTAGATGAAAATGAGCCAATGCCGGAAGGATATTCCGCATTTGACATCGAAAAATTATGTTTAACCCTTCTTGATAAACGTAATTCATACTTAGCTCAGAGTCCAACGGCACCTACAATAAAAGGAGAATGGTCACAGCTTATTGAATATTTGAATGATGATCTTGAGGGTGATTATTTTCACATAAGCATAGAAGGAGAAATTCCAATATTTGCAAAAGAGATGATTAACTGGTTAAAATCTTACAGAGAAGAAAACAATGTGCTAAATTTCATAGAAGGACGATGGATTAATTATCTGCAAGCTATTACAAAAGCTGAACAATGGTGGTGTGATACTAATACAAGAAAATTGGATCAGTTTATTGACGAATTTAACAAGATGTATGAATTTTCGTGATACTTGATTTTGGTAAGTGAAGTTTATAAAATAGAACATAAATATTTTAATATATTTACTTGAGCAGAAATTGAAATCATTATTATAAAGTATATTTAAAGAGGAGAACCAAACTATGGCGATGGTTTCTTCATATTGGAGACTCAAGTTAATAGAAGGCACGCTGAGAAATAAATCCCCCAAAAGATACAAAAAGTTGAAGAAAACAGGTCATCTAGATCAATTCTTAAAAGAAATTGACAAGCAGATAATGGACATCTATGAAAATAAAAGAAAATACGCATTTTTAAGAATAAAGAATCAACAAACTGAGGACGACCCACAACTTCTGCAAAAGCTTCAGCAAGCCGATAAAAAAGCGTGGACTAATACGTTATATCAATTCATGATTTCATATGACTTCGAATCAAAAGAAACATCACAAAATACAAATGAATATAAAAATAAGCATAAAAGTTATTTACATACTTCAGCTTCTCGACGATCAAAAAAACTAATATCAAGGCTCGCCGAAGTAAGTTTCTTGTATATAAAAAAAGCTGTTGCGGGCAAGCACGTCCCTTCCCTGCCACCCGACTGGCAACCACTAAAAGAAAATAAAGAGAATGAAAATCAATCATTAAAAGACACAACTGCAGCCGAAAAAAAGGAATTGACACCGGAGGAGAAATACCAAAAAGTAGCTGATGTCGTCTTGCGTGCTGCGAAAAGACTTTTTGAGATAAAGTATCCACACTTGATTAAGAAGAACGATACGGAGCTAAACGCCGGCATTGATCACGAAATCCTTGCCGCCGGTATCAACCTGGCCGGCTTTTACATCGAAGGCGGCGCCCGTTCATTCATCGAATTCTCCAAAAATATGATCGCGGATATGGGCGAAGTAATCCGCCCTTATCTGAAATCGTTCTATATGGCCGTGCGCAATTACCCCGGCTTGGATAAAACCGGTATGAATACGGAAGCCGAATTAGACGCGATTAATTAAAATGAAATTTATTTTAAAACCATGCCGAGAAGAAGTTTTTGAAGATAAAGTATCTACACTTGATGAAAAAGGAAGATTAGAGTTTATATAAAATAAAGGATAATTAAATGGTTGAATATCCTATAATGGAAGAGAAGATATTAACTGGAGAACCAAAGGAATGCCCGGAATACAAGGTTACACGCCAACCGTCGTCGGCAGAGAAAAAGCTGGCACAAGCAAAACAGCCTGCAATGCGGCGCAAATCGCCGCGCAATACATGATTAAGTATATTACCTCACAGATTATCTAGCTGGCCCTATAAAGGGCGGGTGTGCCGTGCAATCATTGGATGGACAAATAAACTATTGTTATACCTCATAAATCCACCTTCTTCTGATCGATATAATTACTTTGACAAACCTTTGTCGTCTGAGTATATAAAAACCTAACACAAAAAGGAGAAAGATTATGCCGAAGTCATCGAAACGGGATACGTCGCAGCAAAGCAGGCAATCGAGACTCGCCGAAGTGCACTCCTAGATCATAAGAGAAATACACGCGGGCAAATACGTTCCAACTCCACCTCCAGGCTGGCAACCACCAAAAGAAAATAAGGAGAATGAAACTCAATCAACAGAAAATATAGCGCCGACCGACAAGAATGAATTGACGTCGGAGGAGAAATCCTAGAAATTTTTAGACGTCTGAACAAACGCTTTCAAGGAATTCTTAAAGATCAAGTATCCCCACTTGATGAAGAACAAAGATTAAATTTAATAACATAATCACCGCCACTGCTACTGAAAACTTCCTGAAAGAAGTGAATCATTAAAATTAACAGCTTTGCAAGCTTTCAATCGATAATCGATGAGCAGTTGAAAAAATTTACCATATTTTACGACCTTCGTCTTTAGTCTTTATTATCACGAATCACGAAGTGAAAAAGACATATATTTGCATGTAATTATGTAATGTTCCCCTTTTTTTAAAAATATGCTTATGTTATGATGTTACTCAAATTATCGGAAAAAACGAAGTTCGTATATTAATTGTTATGTCTAAGAGGATGCTATGAAATATGTTACACTGAATTTCATAAGTCCAAATTTTGGTGATGAAAAATTAGAATCTGCTTCATTTGAAGACTTAGTTGATGTTTTCGAGGATAGAATAAAGCATTGGTTTCTCCATCCGGCTGAGCGTCTTCTTGAAATACCCCATTGCCAAATTTCGGCTGTAGCCCTTCTTATGGCTTATTTTGAGGGAATAGAAATATATCAATCTGGGAAAGACAGCAAGAGCCAGTCATTTCCATTTTTTGCGAAAGGTTTTTCCAAAGTTTTTCCGCTTCTTAATAATGATGAAAGGCTGTTAAAAACCATTCATAGTGCAATCTATGATCAAGTGAGATGTGGTTTCGCTCATGATGGGATGTTCAGAAATCGAGTGTTTTTTAGCAATATTCCTTCCAAGCCAATTATTTGTTCATTTCCTAAAATAAATGGTGTCTTAGATTCCTCTCAGATTGAGTCAATTGTAATTAATCCTAAGCTTTTATTTGAGAGTGTTAAAAATCATTTCGAGGACTATTTAAAAATACTTAGAAAAGGTACCGATTTAAAGTTAAAACAGAATTTTGAAGCGATCGTAAAATTAAAATGGGCTTTAGATGAGAAAGACCGAGCTATAGGCATGACTGAAGAAAAATTTTATAGGACATAACAAAGGTTTGCACGGGATCGCGGCAAAGAGCGGCGCTCCCCATGAAACCTGTCATTATGTTTAAGGTGAATCATGCAAAACGAAGTTGCCAATTTTCTTTTGAAAGAAGCAAGAGACCTTAAGTATGATACCTGAGATTCTGTTTTTGGAGATTTGTGTCTTGACGAAACAAAACCAATTAAGCAGTATTGTGGCGCCGTTTATGGAATTGTTGTCGAATCTGATACACCACCAAGCACAGGATTAAAACCATTAAAAGATTACCCAAAGCTATTTCCAGTATACTGGGGCAAAGACATCGCACCAGTAAGCCATATAATAGCCCATGTGCAAAATCACAAATCAACAGGAAATGCAAACCTCCGCAACATAAGTGAATTGAAAGACAAACGAATAATCTTTGGGGCAATCTTTGTAGAAAGGTATCGAGATTTTGAGGAACATTTACATAAAACATATCCGCTGCTTAAAGGGAGCAAGAAACATGGGGGCGGAGAAAAAATCATTAAGATACTGAAATAAAACATAACCAGTCGCTGCACCCGATGGCAGCGCTAGAAGCGCTGCTCCGGCTCAGCTCGTTGTTACTTTCTTTCAATTGGTACTCTTCGACTTTACCATTTTCATGAGTTCATTGATTTATAGGTGTTATTTGCAAATATTATCTTAAAATTAGCAATCGTTAAGAAAATGTATTAAAAATTATACACGATAATATTTCACTTATCTTCCTCAAATTCCGGAGACGGTAATTCAATAGTCATCTCCTTTGGCCTCCATCGCTGTTCGGCTATTTGGGCAAATGTTTTTGGCTTTACCGCGTCCTTTTCTTTTTGAAGAGCATGCCATTTTTCAAATTCTTCGCGCCATTTTAATGCTTTCTTTTGCCTTTGCAGACAGGTTGATTTTATCCATTCTTCTAGCTCGCGAGAGAACGGCTCGGTTACAGGCATGGGCGGTATCAAAGATACAAGACCTTCCACATTTCTTTCTCTTTTATCCGCGTTAAGAAGTATGGCTGGTTCCCTATATTGAGGCCATGCAAATAAAGGGGCGTCATTCGAGGGGATTTCTTTAGCGCAATCCGGTTGTTTACGACATTTAAGGCATTTTTTTCTTTTGCCCGACCAGTCACACAGACTACATTCCCATGTATCAATAATATTATTATCTTTTTCTTTTATTAAAGTGCCATCCAAAATTAAAATAAAGCAGGGCACCATGAAGGTATCGGTAATGTCCTCACAAATATAAAAATCAAAAGGCATTCCTTTAAGAGCCGTAGCTATATTCTCTTTCAAGGGCGAACTTGCCAGTATGTTGACGTTACTTTCTATTGATTGAGTAACGTGCATTGTTTACATCCCAATAATATTTAATTCTATTTTGCAAACTATTAAATGCTAATTTTCAATTAAGCTTACCTTAAGCAAGAACTGACACATTTAACAGACAAAATGACCCCGGGGAAATCCTTGTTTTTCATTATTTTAGGGAAACACCATGCAACTGCGTCAAATTTATCGCGTATGGTCGGTTCATTCAAAAGTAGTTTTATTTTGTCATCCACATTTAAATTGGTTCCTGCTTTATATTTATTGATGTTTTGGGTAAGAAAAATAATTGCTAATGCGCGTTGATTGTTTGTTATTATGGTTTTTCCTGCGCGTTCTATTACTTTTGCTTTTAAGTATGTATAATCATATTTGTCAGATGTTATTTTATCTTTTTTAAATTTCTCTATATGATATGTATGCTTTGCTTCAATGAAGTCTTCGATGTCATTGTCGGCTAACTTCATCCAAAGATCTAATCTTACTTTTGTATCACGATCATCATGGTTTACTAACTTTTCGCATACGGCAATTCCTTTCGTTAGCCATGCGGCTGACATAAGCAGACCGACATTCCCCATTTCGTTATCAAGATAGGGTGGCATGCCATTTGTTTGATTACAAAAATTACTAATGCATTCTATCCATGTGGTAAACAACTTCTTCCAATGCTTCAAAGCAATTTCATTAAATAATACATAGCCGCCTTCAATTTCCTTCGATGATAAATTATTATAATTACTAGCACTTATTTGATAATCACTCATTGCTATCACCCCCCTGTATTCAATATTTCATTCATGGCATTAGGATTTAGTGGAATCAACTGCTTTAATAATTCAAGATCTTCAATAGCATCTTTTATATGCGTCCAATACCATTGCACCCTTATTCCTACTTCAAGTAAATGTTCATCATTAACAATCTCAGGGC
The DNA here is from genome assembly GCA_017998095.1 of Prolixibacteraceae bacterium. The sequence continues at coordinate 5,730 of JAGODU010000088.1, forward strand.
ATTTATTAGATGCAAGCACGATTGTGTCGATAAGTTCTTGCGCGGCTGCTTTGTTCATCTTCTTTCTGTCAGATTTATACCAGCGAAATAAAGCGTTCATTAGCAGGCATTCGTTTACAGATAAAGGGATCCCATAAGCTTTTATGCGATACAAGATAATCATTTCGCCTATTTCAAAATCGTGTTCTATTAGAAGACGGCATATTTCGTGCCTTCCCAGAATGGCAGCAATGTTTAAACAATTTAAGTTATGCACATCCCATTTTACACTGGCAAAATGAAAGAGAGCCGTGTCCGAAAGTAAGAGATTTTTATCAATAGTCTCTTTATTTAAAGCATCTTTAACTTCATCTGGCTTGTTTAGCATGATCGCATTGATAAAATTGTATATATGCTTTTCCTTTGCAAGGTTTTCAGACAGACGATTAATGGCTGAATAATCCAAGCCCATTGTTTCCAGTTCCCGTGCATCCGGCACGGCATTTTGTCTCATTATATGGTCAATAATTTTATACAGATGAAATATATAGTTTATCGCGGCAAATAGTGAAAATATTTCGCGCTGATCAAAATCATTATCTTTCCCGATATTATCGACAAATTCCTGGTCAACAGCAAAATCAATTTGTGGGGGCAGATTATTCAAATTTCATTACCTCCTTATAATCATCTTATTGAAGTTTGTAGAGTTGATCTACTATTTCAACCATCCCTAAAGTATCGAGGCCGCAATATTGTTCAAGGTCATTTCTGATTTTAGCCTTATCTTTATTATCATCTGTAAAGGTTACCCGAAAATATTCCCTGCTGGCAGTCATGCCGTCACCGATTTCCATATCATCGTATGATTTATCAGTAAGCGTCGGCAGAACATTTTTTATTGAGCAGCTTCCATCCTGTTTGGGATGGTAATACGCAAAATCCCGAAAAGGTTTGAGCAGGTCAATAGTTCTTTCTTCAATGGATTCAACCCATTTTTTATATTTAGGGAGAGCTTCCGCGCATTCCTTGAGTTTACGTAATTCAAAGCTGGCCTTATAGGCAATTACGGAGCCTTTTGTGCCCATTAATTCTTTGAGTTTTTCCATAAACTCGGGACGCGGATCGTCAGTACCGTCTGCCAAAAAAGAATAATGTTCAGGTGCAGCGCCTTTTTGTTTAACTATATGGACAGAGAACTGAAACGGAATCTGCTGATAAGGCCTGGAGTTATCAAACAATGGAACAGCTGAGCTTATCGTTTCAAAATCCATGTAATAAGCAGGATATTTGATTTCCTTTAGAAACTGTTTTATTTTTTTATTATCCACATAGGGCTTACCTGTTTTTTCACAGGCAACCTGTATACGATTATTCTCGGTGATTTTATATTCATCGGATATTTCAGCCAGTTTAAAAATCCCTTGTTTGATTAAATCCATAGGAGTCTTTTTGTTTCGATAAAGCAGAAATACATTTCTATCCGGCAGGAATGACCAGCATTTTTCCACCAAGGTGCACTCGTATGGTTCATGGCAATATGGACCAATACCCGGTTCGAAATATGTTTTGGCTTTAATAGCCTTTACCATTTCGGCTATATTATCTTCGATTGCTTTACTGTATTTTGATTTAACTTCTTTAGTAACATCAATCTTTTTCAATAATTTACAAGGATCAATATCGCCATGACGGACATAACTGCTATCAACGCACATTAAATAGCATTTATCTATCTTAAGCCCAGCACAGGTATAAAGATAATACTGGAACCCTATATCGTGATAATTAATATCTTTAATATCTGTTGAGCTTTTAACTTCGATCAGATTCCATTTGTCTTTGCCGACCGGATCAAGGACGTCAGCCCTAGCATAACAGTGCTTATATGATAGTGCTGCTTCAAATATCGGCACTCTTTTTGAGATTAACTCTCTTGTCTGTGTTAAACCATCTTCAAATGTTCTGGTGTGATCAACCTCAATTCCGGTAGGAAACAATTTCTTCGCATAGTCGCCAACCAGATGACCCTGCTCAAATACTGCTTGAGTATTTTCATCCGGTTCAGGAATCAATTCCGGCGCGTTATAGATGTGCCAGAGCAGCTTCTTGCACTGGAGGCCATTGAGGTATTTAGTCTTTGATATTCTGATGTTCATCGTTTTGTTGTCTCCGCTTGTTTATTAAAAAATATCAACGCAAAAGATAATTGATGCACCTGCTGGTATTTCATCGCTGGAATTAAACATAACAGATTTCTCTTTATATTTAGATACGTTTTTATTGAATTCATCAAGATTTTGATCATAGCCAAATGCGTCAAGGACATCTTCATAACTTGCAACATCCTCACTATATCTGAAAGATTTTATTTTATGACGCATATCACTGTTGAAATACCGCCACAAAAGAGTTTCATATATCCCTGTAATTATTCCTGTCTTGAAGATGCTTTTCATGATCAATGGAGGAATATACACATTGCATTCAGCCGCGTTACCGCAATTTCTTATTTGTCCATGACCTTCATACCATTGGCCAAGTTTCAGATGTGACTTGTATGGCTTTGTCCAGTTGAAACAAAACAGCTTAAAATCAGGAAATATCTCAATCAGGTAATGATAACAATTTTTGTGCAGATCATTCTGATATCTGGCTATGGGCCTGAACCGGAACCTGTATATTTCATAAATAACATGTTGCATGTATGGCTCTTTAATAATGCTTAAATCATAATAATCTATCGTAATCTGCGGATAAAATTGAATCACATCGCCTACGCGAAATATTTTTTCCTCTTTAGCAGGATTAAAGGTCAGCATTCCCTCGGCCATGTGTATTGATTTCATATTATCCCTCTTTCTATCTGTTAAAATGCCTTGCATTAAAATCCAATCCGCTTGCCGCCGTCTCGCTGAAATTGCTTAATATTCGATTCTTTACTTAATGCCTCTACCATTGTTTGATGATTTATTTCCTGCGGTTTGTAAAATGAATATCTATCTCTGATAACCCGGAAATCCCCCGGCGTTAACTGCTTTATTCTTCTTAGCTCATCTTCAATCTCGTTATTCAAGGGGTTACTCACTAATGAAGCCAGAAGCTTTTGGTAAAATATGACGTTGCCTTCCGGCCGTAGATAATCAAATTTTATTTTGTGGTTAAAGCGTCTGATGGATGCGCCGTCCAGTCCCTGCAGCATGTTTGTTGTGCATATCAGTATGCCCCTGAATCTTTCCATCTGTGTCAGAAATTCATTGGTGTGGCTTATTTCCCAAGAACGTACTGCCCATTCACGTTTATAAAGAAATGAATCTGCCTCGTCGATAATAAATATTGTGTCTTCCTGCTCTGCTTGCCTAAATAATTTGTTAAGGTTTTGTTCCGTTTCGCCAACCCAAGGGCTGACAATATCACTTGCTCTTTTGCACATTATTTCCCTTTCCAGGTGCTTGCCTATGTAGCGCGCTAGTTCACTTTTACCGGTGCCGGGCGGGCCGTAAAAAAGCAGGTTGAAATTCCGGTTAATGCTTTTGTCTCCCTGAAACAGAAATTTATCAAAAGCTTCGAGCTGATGCATTACGGTTGGCAAATCGCCTTCTACATTAAGCCCCTCTATTGAATAGTGTTTTTCGATACTGTCGACATTCCTGTTTTGAGAACCCTTATTCGTCAGTGACATATGGGCATCCAGGTTCATCCTGGCTGTTTCCTTGAAGTTGGCACTTGTTGTGGTTGCTGAAGTATCCATGGCCTTTTTGAGAGAAAGGTCAATAATTGCCGCGCTAACCGGATATATGTAGGATAATTCCTTTATTTCGTCTGTATTGAAGTATCTTTTCACTCGATGACGGCGAAGAATTGATTCCCATAGTTTCACGCGTTGCTGCTGGTTAAATGTTTGAAAATGCAGACTGAATGAAAAACGGCGCAATACGGAAGGATCTATTTGATCAATTTTGTTGGTTATCCATATCATTCTAACTTCAGGTTCTTCCAAAAATTGATTGAGCCAGCCTTTATCTTGAGTTTCTCCGTGGCTGAACCATGAATCCTGTGTGTTCAAAATATTATCTGCTTCATCAACAATTATAATGGAGCCGTCATTGCAGTTGGTTATATTCAGACAGGCCATAATCGCGGTGCGTCTTTTACTGGCTTTATTTTCCTCGTCCTTCAATATTTCGTAAGCGGGAACTCTCAGCTTTTGCAGCAATCCGTGAGCGTAGCTGGTTTTACCTGTACCGGGAGCGCCATATAAAAGGATGTGGCTTGGTGATTCTCTTTTGACGCGCAGCAGATTTAAAACATTATCTGTATTTTTAGAATCAATTGAGTGGCTTTCCAGCGGGATGGTTTTACCGGAAACCCTTCTAAAATAATTAGCGGACACCACTTTGTCTGACGGCTTTAGAAAATAATTTACAAAATCTTCGCTTAGGGAGAAACTATATTTATCTATCTCGCAAAGCTCAATCCGCATGATAGTGCCGCCCAAAATAGCGCCGATTTGACCTTCTGTCATCTGTAATACTGCTCTTAAATAACGCCTGCCGGAAATTGTATGGCAGCTTAAATAATCTACAAAATATTCCTGGGGAGGGGTCCATGCAGTCACAATATAAAGAAAAGTGGCAAATTCTATTTCACTCTTTGAAAGATTAAACATTTTTTCCAGGCCGCGAATTTTCTTTTCTGTATCGCTGCTTCCGCGATAAGTAAGGGATTTAGAGCGCTGATTAATGATTTTGCTTATGAAAGAAATGAAAGTTTTGATACGCTTTTTGGAATATTTTTTTATCACATGATAAATTAAATCAGCTGATTCCTCTGCATCATCGGCTTCAATCAGGCTACTTTCATATCTGGCTTTCTCCTCCTGAGTCATGCTATTTACGACATTCTTCTCTATTTTTTGAAAATCAGGCCCTAATATCCACGTAAGTAAATTAAGGGTATTTTTATCTAACGGGATACTAAAATCTAATAAACGGCGGAGATAGACAATACAATTACGAAGGACAAAGCTTTCATTTTTATCCGGTTTAGTGGAAATAAACTTGTCCACCTCATCCGAATCATAATAATGGGGTGGCCTTTTTCTTTGCCTGCTTGATATTGGCATAAATGTTTACCTCCCGGTATAAGTGATTATTGGGTTTTGTCTTTATTATGGAGGTATAGTAACACACGATCGTTTCATATTGCGGAACGATTGTAGAGATTTATTTTAATTAACAATAAGGGTATAAATTATTTTTATAAGCGTTGAGTGGATATGCTTGAAAATACAGGAAAATATAAACAATGTACGTGACTTATTGATTTCAGTCGATGAAATTCATGATCTTCTTGCTGAAGAATTAGAATTTAGTGAATTATATGAACTTGGTGAATCTCTTCCTGAAAGAAGTAAATCATTAGAATTATCAGCTATGCAATATTTCGATCGATAATCGATGAGCTATTGGACAAATTTTCTATATTTTACGACCTTCGTCTTTAGTCTTTATTAGCATAACTCACGAAGTGATAGAGACATTTACTTGCTCGTAATTATGCGATGTTTCCCTTTTTTTAAAAACATGCTTATGTTAGGATGATATTCAATTTATCGGAAAAACGAAGTTCGTATATTAATTGTTATACGGAACCAGTAAAAATGAGCATAATTTTAGGAGTATAGTATGCTGACAGTAATTGTGAAACCGAAAGAAATATCAGATGCACAGAAGTTACTGGAAGAAAATCTTGCAAAGACCTTACCAAAAAGAACTGGCAAATATACTATAGGTTTTCAAGGTGGCAATATTATAAAAGATGATTTACATGCAGACCAAAACATATGGTTTGTAACTAAAAAAGACAACTCAGTTCCTGTGCCAAGATATTGGAATGCATTTGGTACGGCTGACCAATTAATAATTCAAGGGTCTAATCATATTGCAGTTGAAATAAATGTTCCATTAAAGGGTGCGCCAGAAAGCGTTGCTGGTTTTTTTGCAAAAAAAGCTGATGGAAAAATAGTTCTTCTACACAGCGGTAAAATTGGCGGGGGGAGAAAAGGCATTGGGAAAAATGAGTTTTTAAAATGGTACAAAAAACCATTTTTAGAGGCTCAAGTAAGTGGGAAAATGGATGCAAGGCAAGCAATTCTGATTTCTGATATTAACTCAAAAAATATTGCTTCAAATATTGCTTCATTTGTGAAAGCAGTGGCAGCCTTTAAGTCAAAACAAGAATATGAGAAAGTATCTGCACTTTCAAACAGCGATCTTTCTAAAAAGGCAACTGTTTCTACAAAGAAGCCAAAAAGAAAAGCCGTTGAAGCATTGGTTTTCTCAAGAAATAGTTATGTGGTTGAGTATGTCAAGAGAAGGGCAAGTGGCATATGTGATCTTTGTAATTTGAAGGCACCCTTTAGTGATGGCACTGGAAAGCCCTACTTAGAATGTCATCATCTTAAGTGGCTTGCAGATGGAGGAACCGATACCATAGACAACGCTGTTGCATTATGCCCAAATTGCCATAGAAAAATGCACATTTTAAACACCGCTAGTGATTTTAAAAAATTAGAAATTCAAGCAAGAGTCAAGCTCGTGAGCCGTATAAAAAAGCGCTAGAGCCGTCTGCAGCACCAGGGGCGTTGCTCCGACTCAGATCGTCGTTGCACGAGATGATATTGAATAAACGCAAATTGGATTTGATTTTTATGAAGAAAGGGGAAGTTAATGCCGAATCTTGAAAGACTTGTTGACCAAGCATTTTCTGATTTGAAATCTACCTGTGGTGGAGTACGCAATGATTATTTTGGATTAATTTACCTTGAAAAAGAACATGGCTTACTTCGCGACAAAGCGCTTAATCAAATTGCGTTTAGTGGCAATGATTACGGGATTGATGGATTTCACTTCGACAAAGAACGCAGAAATCTTTACCTTTTTCAATTTAAATTTACAAATTCACATGCTCAGTTTAAAGAAAGCTTACAGCGTTTGATAGAGGATGGCATAGAATTAATCTTCGTTAATCCAAATGCTGATAATCACAAAAACCAGATAATCACGCAGCTTCGAAGCTGTATGGTAGAGAATCGTGCTTTAATTAAGCAAGTATGTATTCATTTCATATTCCTTGGTGATCCAGTAGATGCTGAGAGGAGTCAAGTTCTAGATAAACTTCGCGAAGATTTAGAAAACAAAAAATACCTGATTGATAAATTTTTCGGCGAAGAACAGGTCACACTTGTCGTTGACTTCCGTTCAATGTCCGGAAAAGTTGGTTCTATAACAGACCAGAAGAAAACACATATTTATGATCTTCCAATAAAAAATATGTTCACTCTGCCTGGCCCTAACGACGAGATAATGAATGTGGGTATGATTCGTCTTATGGATTTACACCGTATTTATAAGGAAATGGGAAAACGTTTTTTCGAGAGGAATATTAGATATGGGTTGGGCTCAGGCGAAGCAGTTAATAGAGCTATTTCTCGCTCCTTAAAATCAATTTTATTGGAGGGCAAGGAAGCACCTGAAGTATTTGCATTTAATCACAATGGCATTTCCTTGTTTGCTGAAAAGGTTGTCCACATTGACGGTACTTATCACATTGTTTCACCCAGACTTTTAAATGGGGCACAAACGGTTACAACATTCGCAGAATTTTTAGAATCAAATGCCGATAACCCAAAGCTACTTGAGAAAAAACATGTTACAGATGCCTTATTCGTTCTCTGTAAAATTATTACCGCAGCATCACAGCCTTTTGTCACCTCTGTTACGATTAATAATAACCGACAAAATCCCGTTGAGCCTTGGAACCTTCATGCCAACGATATGATACAGTTACAACTTCAAGACAAGTTTAGGGAAGATCTTGGTATATTTTATGAGCGTCAAGAAAATGCCTTTCAAAATATTGATATGGAAGAGGAAGGTATTTCAGAGGCAAAAGCAATTGAGCTCGTAAAGCTAGCGCAGACCTTCTTGATAACTGACGGTAACATACAACGACTTTCAAATATGCGGCAGGTATTTGAAGACGATAATATCTATAACCAAGTATTTAATGAAAAAAGATTAAAAGCAGACAGCAGAGTTGTGGTTCTTTGTTATAAAACACAATTCAGATTAAAAAGACTTATAAATAACATCCTTGATAAAGGCTACAATAAATACGCCTACGCGCCAAAAGCCCGTCTGCTTCTTTGGGCTTTACTTTGTCAAGGCATTATGAATGATAAGGATATTGAATGTTATTCAGAGGAATATGGCACGAGCATGAGTATTGCGGCAGATTTTACTGATTACCTCTCTACTTTAGCAACAAAACACTGTCGGTTTCTTCTTGCTGAATTGGTAAAGAACGAGAAATACGCAGATAAATTTAATCAAGGAAACTTTTCGTTCCTGCGAACAAATCATGCATACGAATGCTGTATGGAAATCGCATATAAGAAATGGAAATGGGTGCAGAAAAAACTCAATAAATAGATTTCAAAGCATAAATGAATGTGCAACCAACCGCTGCACCGGGAGCTTTTCGGTGCAACTTTCAGATTGTAATTAATCACGTCAGGTCATTTTTAAGTCATTCGTTATTAGATGAAATTCATAATGAGCACTTAGTAGCATATAGACCTTTAATAAGCTCTGCTTTTGAAGAAATATGCTTTACTAGTGTTTTTGGCGCAATTACTTTTGCTTCCTCGCCGAAAAACAGTATCCATGAAATAACTTCTGTTTCTGACGCGGCGGTAAAAGTCAGGTGTATTTTATTTTTTCCGATTTTCTTAATTTTTTGATCAGGGCTCCATACGCGCTCAGATACATATTGCGCTGACCAGCCGGTGAATTCTACCGTAACCTCAAACGCATCTTCTTTAATTACGCCAAAGTTAACATTGTATATTTTCTCAAAGTCATATTTTTCCGGTGGCATGAAATTAATATCTGTTATTTCCGCCGATTTGAAGCGATGGATGACGAGTAGCGGATCAAATTCCGGTTTTTTATATTTTGTGCCGGGAGTTCTTGCCCTCTGCGCGTGCAGGTAAATAGAATCTTTGTGGGAAAACAGCTTAATGGGTTTAATATAGAAAGTTTTAGGCTTGTCCTCCATTATTCCCTGATAAGTTATCTTGCATACCTTTTTGCGGTTCATGGCATTGATTAGCGTATGGATTATATTATGGTAAGGCGTGTAGTCTATTGTGCCCGGGCGGAAACAGGCAAAATGCGCCGACGAGACATTACCCCTATCATTAACAAGCGCACTGCTCTTAAAAAGCGCCTGAGTAGCTTCCTCAAATAGCTTCGCGCCGAGAAGATGCTGGGTAAATGTCTTGCACATCTGAAGAACATCCCATTCTGATTCCGTGAGCGGTGCAATCTGAGGCTGGTGCAGGGGGCGCTTCATCCTAATATATTTTTCCCGCTTTCTTATTTCTTCTTCTATCTCTACACGATAAGAACGCCTGATGTCTTCAAGCAAGCGTAGTACCGTGGGTTTTGAACATCCGAGAAAACTTACCAGCTCATTTAAGGAATAATACCGATCCTCAAAAAGCAATCTTACAAAGATGCTGATTAGTTTATCTCCGTAACTTCTGTAGTATTCGATTTTTCTGGGCATAAGCGCTCTCCGAATGTTTTAGGCTTCAATTAAGTTATATGGAAATATAACTTATCAACACCATCATGTAAATCTAAATAAACCACATCGTATCGTAATATGGAACGATAATATGTTATATTATAAATCATAAATCAACAGGGTGTCAAAAGTCGCTTGACTTTGCATTTACGCATGCTATAATTATCCTGAAATAAATGGTTTGTGTCGTCTGATGAAGACGACGCGGGCTAAGTCTTAGCCCTGGCTTGTTTACGTGTTGTGTTTTTTGTTGCGTAAGCTCCAGGGCTTTTTTTTGATTAAAAGAGTTATCGATAAGGTAAAAATTGTGAAATGAACAGAATCTAACCAACAAAGCATGGGGAGTTAAAATTTATGTTCAACAAGATTGAATTCCGTTGGCTTAAACTGAAAGAAGCTACGCAATATGCAAAAATTAATAAGGCGCGCCTGATTGATCTGGCGAAATCAGGAATTATCAAAGGTCATCAGGATCAGGACAATAAGCGAGGCGATTGGGTATTCGATAAGATGAGTATTGATAATTATCGAGAAGCTCAGATGACTAAAATGGACACCAGACAAAAAAGTCTTGCAATATTGAGGAATAAATAGTTATGACCTTCAACATGAGATTATTCCGCCGGAATAGCGGTATATATCATGTTCAGATCAGCCGCAATAAAAAGAGATCTCTTGGCACAAGGGATACACGGGAAGCCCGCGCTATCTTCCGCGAAATGCAAAAAGAGCAACTCAGAGGCCGGTTGTTTGATCTGGAAAAGATTAAGCGGCTATCGCTAAAAGATTTCATAAAGATTTATCTTGAATACCGGGAAAACAATGTATCCGGCACGACACTCAAAAAAGACGCTCTAAGCCTGAAACTGCTCGCCGAAGCAATATCCCCCTCGGTGCTTGTTCAGGCCATCAATAATAACAAAATTGAAGAATTTAAAAAGATATGCAGGGCCCGGAAAGCCTCTAACATAACAATCAATGGATACATGAGACATATTAAATCGGCTTTTTCTTATGCGCTCGAAGAGAAAATAATCGATAAAAAACCAAGATTTAAAATGTATCCGGAAGAAAAGAATCTGCCGCGTGTCCTATCTCCGGAAGAAATTGACAAAATTTTAAAAACAATTAAGGATAAAAATATTGAAGAGTGGCGCTATTTTGTTTTCGAGTTGTGGACGGGTGCGCGCCGCTGTGAGGGGTTGAATCTGGAGTGGCCTAACTGTAATCTGGGCACGGCTCAAGCTAAGGTAAAAGGTAAGGGGAAAAAAGAACGTATAGTTCCGTTATTGCCTCCGATTATCGAGGCGCTTGCGCCAATCAAAAAGGATATTGGAAAAATATTTGTCGAATATCACCCTGATACATGGTCTAAAAAGTTTCACGAATATGCCAAGTCTTGTGGCATTAATGCCAGGTTGCATGATTTAAGGCACAGCGCCGCAACCTATATGCTGAAATCGGGAATTGATATCAGGGTTGTCCAGGCTATACTGGGCCATGCCCAGATCAGCACGACGATGATTTATACACATGTATTGGATGACATTAAACAGCATGAAATGACCAAGCTGAAATTCAAGTAAATGCACGACTGCGCCCAATAGGCGCCCACCGATCAACTACTTAGCTGATTTTATTAAATTCACAAAACGACTTTTAATCCGTTGGCCGCGGGTTCAATCCCCGCACGGCCCACCAGAAGTAAAAACAGGTTGCGATTTTATGATTGCAACCTGTTGCTGTTTTTAGAGCCAATTGTGACTAATTTGTAACTACTT
>JAGODU010000319.1 GCA_017998095.1 Prolixibacteraceae bacterium
ATTGCAGAAGAAGCTCAAAACTATGCAATAAATAATCTGACGCGGGAAAAAGCGGTTGAATATCTGGCAAATGTTTTAGTTGAATATTCAAATAAATACCCGCTTGCCTAAGCTCACATAAAAAGATCCCAAATGTTCGGTCAAGTCTTTTCGACTTGACCGGGGTCATCTATCTGTTTGGGTCACCCAACAATGCCATTTTTCTGCTGCTGATTCCCCTAACTTTGAACGTACAACGTAGAACTTTGAACTTTGAACCTTGAACTTTTCTACAACCCCCTCATATACTCCGGCCTGAGCAGTCGAGGGTCTTTGCTGGAGAGGATGGTATTCAATTGTTTGAGCACTTTGGCCTTGTCCTTGGGCATGGTGCCGCGAATCGAAAAATAATTAGACGCGTGCATGGAGCTGAAAAAGCAATTCGTAAAAGTTGATTGTTCCACCATCCCTTTCAATTCCTGCAACGAATCAAACGGCGTAATCAGCTCAAACTCGCCGCGCTCCAATTCCTTGTAAATCGGCGTTTCCGGTATCAGTGTCAGCGTCAGAGCGCCGGCATAGTCCGGGTCCATTTCCGTTAAAATTCGGGCCGTCTCCGACACATGCCTTGCGCTGCCTTTTATACTGCCAAGTCCCAGGATAACCGTCACCGAAAGGAGAATACCGGCCTCCTTTACCTTTTTGCCCGCCTCCACCATTTCATCGTGCGTGGCGTTTTTCTTGATTCGCTTAAGAACCTCGTCATCCCCGCTTTCCACGCCCATATACAAAATGCCGAGCTTTTGCTCTTTGAGCGTCTTTAATTCCGCAACCGAACGCCTAAGAATATCCTGCGGCGTGGCGTAGCTGGCAATGCGCTCAAGATTCGGGAACTTTTTGTTCAGATACTGCAACGCTTCAAGCAGCTTCGGATACGGATAGACCAGGGCGTCTCCATCCTGAAGAAAAACCCGTCTGCCGTCCCAGTCCTGTAGTATCGCGTAAACAATTTCGGGCTGCCCCTGCACCCATATTCCGCGATTCATATACAGCGACATCGCGTCGATTTCCTGCTTGACCTCCTCCAGATCGCGGAGGCTAAGCGTGGTGAAGCAATACCCGCAAAACGTGCAGGAATTATTGGAACACCCCGATGTCAAGGGGAGATAATAACTGGCATGTTCACTGGGCGGCCTGAGTATTTCTGGTCTGACAAATGGCATAACATCTCCTAACAACTAAGTAATTTCAACTACAATATAAACCCAACCCCTGCTTTGTCAAGTTATACAAGAAAAACGAGTTGTCTCAAATAGAAAGATACCAAAGGAAGGGCCGTAGTTATGTTCAGTCGAGTCTTTTCGACTCGACTAAATGAAGAGAATGAAGTATTGGAAAAAATTTGTATGTCCTTGTCATTTATTTTTCTAACATGAGCCAAGCAATGACTTGACCGCTGTGCTTTAATAAAGTTCTTGTAAGATTGTTTAAATTATTAAATATATTTGTAATATATGATAATTTTCGGAATATATTTATAATATGTAAATATATGTTGACAATATATGATAATTTATGTAGTATATAGCAAAACAATTAAGGGGATTTTTAAATGGGCGTACTAACAATAACAATTAATGAACAATCAAAATACATAATAGATTTAAAGGATGAGTATAGCGTAAAAGAATTTTTAAATACTTTTGACGATCATATATCAAGATTAAGAAAAATTGCACCAAATGAATCAATATCTCAAACGTTAAGTGCAACTGAAAAATTTGGAGAAGCTTTCTCAGATATTAAAGAATTGTTTAATCAATTAAGTATATTAATTGAAGCATTAGGTAAAGATATTTCAATGAAAGATAGTGTTCACATGCGCACATACACCTCAATAGCAAAATCCATGAAGAAAAGAATTGGACTTGTCTGGCTTGCACCCGTAGGAAACTCTCTTAGAATATATCTCAGGAAGGGTAATTACCAAAATATAGATAAAGAAAAAAAGATTATTTATTCAATGCCTAAGAAAAAAACTTTTGGTAATTATCCGACAATGAAAATAAATAGTAGTCAAGATATAGATTACGCTTTTGATATTATTAAAAAAATATATGAATCATAAAGCCACAGTCATGGATATTAAATCTTTTGCCAATCATGAAATTGTTACAATTGCTGTCTATATTCTTGGTGGTAAAACAAAAGAAATAGATACTGAAGACATAGCCATTAAAGTTAATGAATTAGCTCCAGGTCGTTTCACATGGCATAAATATAAAGATCAAATTAATATTGAAAATGTTAGGACGTTCCTATCGGATGCCAAGAAATTAAAAAATGGCGCTTATTTACAGGGATCAGGTAAAAAAGGATGGATTTTAACAAGCAGCGGCGTTGCTTTTGCAAAGCAAAATTTAAAAATAATGAAGAGCTCAAACCTTATTAAGATACCTCTGAGCAAGGAAGAAAAGCGTTGGAATAATCTCGAGAAAGCACGAATGTTAGCTCACCCCATCATGAGTAAATTACAATCAAATGGTGTTGATACGGTTACCACACAAGAGGCTGAATCATTTTTTCGTGTAGATGATTATGTTACTGGGGTCGCACGCGAAAAGAAAATTTCTAGAATACTCAATACATTTAGAGACGATCCAAAACTCGGACAGATTGTGGTTGCATTGTCTGGAAAGGTGCCTATGAAATGACGAAAACGAATCTTGTAGTTGTAAGTCACGTTGCGAGAGATCTTTTACAAAATGCTGTTTTATTTAATACTGATAAAAAGGTCGTCTGGGAATATATATCAAATGGCCTACAATATGTTGATGAAGGAACTAATCCAATTGTAAAAGTACATTTAGATAGTAAGCAACGCAAAATAACTATCGAAGATAATGGAAGAGGAATGGATTGGGATGGACTGCAGAATTTTTTTATTATGCATGGCGAAAACATTGATAGAAAAAAAGGTAAACCGGGAAGAGGATTATTTGGTACTGGGAAATCTGCAGCATTTGGCATTGCAGATGTTTTAAGAGTGACCACTATCAATAATAATAAATTATCAAAAGTCGAGTTACGAAAAAAAGATGTGGAGCATTTAATCAAAATTAATTCTAGAGAACCTATTCATGTTATACCATTAGAACAAGAAAAACAATGCAATGAACCCAACGGCACAATTATAGAAATAGAAGATATTCATTTAAAGACACTGGATCAATCAGGAATAATAAAATTTACTGAACGCAATATAGCACAATGGAGGAATGCAACTGTCTTTATTAATAATCATCAGTGTGAAATTATCGAACCTCCCCTAGCTGAAATTAGAGAATTTATCCCCACTGAAAATGAAAAAGAAAAAATTGGGGACGTGTTGTTACTGATTAAAGTTGCAAGTGCGCCATTAGAAGAAGAAATGCGCGGTATAAATATTTATTCAAATGGAGTTTGGCATGAAACAACGCTTTGTGGAAGTGAAGGACGTGAAATGTCACAATATATTTATGGAGAAATTGACGTGCCGCGACTTGATTACGATAATTCACCCATACCTCCTTTTGACCTAAGTCGATCATCTCATCTCAATATAAGCAATGAACTAGTTCAGGA
>JAGODU010000320.1 GCA_017998095.1 Prolixibacteraceae bacterium
CAAGTTTAACAGCCTGACAGCTTCGGTTTTGAAGTCTTTTGGATATCGGCCTCGTTTACTCATCAGACACCTCCTATCGGTTATTGTACCCGATTTTTGGTGTCCGTTAAAGTGGGGTTATCTCATGTACTTAATTCATAAGCAAATTAGGACCATGTCCCAAAAAATTCTCTGAACCACTTTTTTATTTTCCCAATCGAGATAGACCCGTCAGTGGCCCATATCTCTTGCTCAGATAACGGCTAAGCCAACCGGCGCGAGCGGTAGCGAGCGTCCGCTAGAAGGAGTTGTTAGCAATGCTTTTATTGTCTTTCTTTTAGTTCTTGTATCTTTTCTTTTACCATTGTGGGATTTATTACTCCTTTAAAAGAGACCTCAATGCCGGCTGTACCCGCAGACCCGATATTAATAGAACCTAAACCAAACAACCTTTCCAATATTCCTTGTTGCAAGTTGACACTACGTATGTCTTTTATAGAGACTTCATGAATTGAACGGGAAATAATGCCTGTTTTTGATCTTACTCTTTTGTTTGTTGTAGTAAAAACCTTACAATGTCGATCAAGTAGAAAGTAAAGCAGAAGCAATAGGCCTAGTCCATAGGCAGGAATTAACAATACGCTGATGATATAGCTAACAAGATAATATAAATGAGAGGGGCGACCTTCCCATAAAATTTTTTCTGGTTCATCCGATTTTTTTATTTCTTGTGTAGGATTGTTTGTTTTGTTCAAAAATTCTCCGCAATGTTTACATTTTATAGCAACCGATAATATTTCTTCACCACAAAATGGACATTTTTTTGCTTCCTCGCTCATTGCCGCCCCCTTTTTTATTTTTCTGCTAACGCTCCGCATAACCGGCTGGCAATGGAGCGCAGCGTAATTGCCAGTCCGTGTTGATGCGGTTGTTATGCCTATTTGCCACGAATTCCATCAATATTTTCACTGAACCAATTGCCCCATCGGTCGAGCATCGCTTGTGACGTAAAAGATAGCATAGCGTCGCTCGTCTCATGGCTGCTTATGAACATATGGAGACCTTGAATAAATTCGTCTCTGAAATGATCACCAAACCCAGGGTAATGCCTGTTCATAGACGCTATGTCTGCCTGCTCTGCTTCCTGCAAAGCCTTTTTATAGTAGTCGATAATTGCGTCAATATCCTTCTGCGGAATTTGTTGATATGCCCCCCCTTTATTTATTATTGCCGTGGCTTTGTTGGCGTAATCAATAGCCTTGGAAACATGAGATACAGGCCCACTAGAAGGAGAAAAAAAGACAAAATAGGGCCATGCAATCGCCTTTGCTGTCGCTACAATTTCGCCGAAGAAGACCCATTTCACAAAGCCATGCGTCTGCGCATAGTTCCAATTATAATATGGAGTAAACACTAGGAAAGCCGCCATAAAATAAAGACCAACGACTGTTCCGATAATGTTACTGAAGATTTTATCAAATATTGCTTTCATGGGTTTCCCCCTTTGGGCATAACGTGCAGATCAGCGGCGGCTGAAAGCCGTCCGCTGGATTTGCTTGTTCTGTCTTTTATTCCAATTCATTCAATGTGTTTTCTAAGATCATTTTGATCTCCGAAGCCTCAATATTATCAAGATGATCATCACTAAGAACTTCTCTAATCTTTTTATTGAGATTAGGGTGAGTATTGCTAATATTAGAATGATCCTCAAGCCAGTAAAGAAGCTCATAAGCCTCTTTATAATTTACTACTTGGTCAGCCAGAATGCCTGTCAGGAGACCCTTAAATTCCGAAAGCTCATTATGTGATATTGATACCACATTGCCAGTATCCAGACCTTGGAGCTTCAAGAACACTTGTGCACATGCTAAAGCATCTTCTTTTGCGTCATGATGTTTGAAGGAAGGAAGACCGAAATGTTTCACTAGCGTCTTCAATTTGGTGTTTTTAAGATCCGGAAGCATGTCTTTGGCTATTGAGCAGGAATCAGTGTAGTTGAATTTCAGTCCCAGATGAAAATGCTCTGAAAGCGCTGTAAGAACTTGCTGATCAAACAGGCTGTGCGCTACCAGAGGATAATCAAAGATGTCCTTGATTTGTGGAAAAAGCTCTCCAAAGTAGGGCTTGTCATGGGTATGCTCTTCCTTTATCCCATGGATCTTTGACTGAAATGGAGCGTGACCACCAATGGGTTTGATCAGAAATCCTTTTGTCTCGACTACGTTGCAATTAGATATTTGAGCATAGCCTAATGCGCAGGCACTTACCCTCTGAGGATTTGCAGTCTCAAAATCGATTGCAATGAACTCCTTCATGTTTTCCTCCTAATCTTAAGACAGAACAATTCTTTAACGACTTATCCCTTTGCTGGTTGGCGTTGTTTTTTGCCACTTGAATCATTTGATTTTTGCCCTGGTAAGTCCGACGTCTAACATCGGAATTCACCTGCCTTTGGAGCGGCGCCAGCCGCGGAAAAGGTCAGGTGGAATGACTGGTTAGACGATTATTCATTATTAATATTTTTTATTTCCAAAACTCTTTTATCCGATTCTCCAAGAATTATTTTTATTTGCTGTCCTGTGTTGGTGCCCATATGTTCTCTTGCTGCTCCGACGAGAACAGGAAAAACTTGGCGCAAATCACCGCTTGAACCTGTGCTTGTTATTGTTGTTTTCCAAACCTGAATTTCTTTTTGTGATTCTCTATATTCATCGAGATCAAAAGCGGTAAGTAGAATATATCGAAAATAAGTCACAATGGAGCCCATGTGTGAAGTATATCCGGTAACGCCATATGTGGGTGTATAGGTTGTTGTTGACGAATAAGAACCGAAATTACCATAAGTGTTTATACTTCCATATGTTGATGCAGAGGAAATTCCTGTTTGTCCATATGTGGGGATTGAGTATGAATAGAGATGTTCTTGCGGGTCACCTATGCCGTAACCAAGGAAAATAGCTAATTCTGCTTTTTCGATATCATCTGCGAGGGTAAATCCTTTTGCTGTTAATGCCCTGTTTATATATTGTGAGAATTCTTGAAATTGTAAATCGTCGGGCGAGATATCTTTGTTTCCTGGTAATAAAATATATGTTTTCAGAGATTGCGCGTTATTTGAAGAGAGTGAATCAATATTAACATGATATTGTGGCCCGAACGTGGCGCAGCCACATAGAAGGAAAATAATAAACATTAAAGATAGTATACTTTTTTTCATAAAAGTTTTCCTTTAATTATTTTTTCGTCCAACAATTCTTTAACGACTTATCCATTTGCTGGCTGGCGTTGCTTTTTGCCGCTTCAATAATTTAATTTTTGCCCTGATTTTTCATTATTATAGCCCTGTTTTTTATACAATGGTATCCATTTGCCCTGTAATATCACTTATCCGGAACGTCGGATAAGCAGGGCTTCCGCTTTAACACAAAGGGAAAAATCCAGGATACGCACCTAATTCATAAGCGAATTAAGTAATATGAGATAACCCCACTTTAACGGACACCAAAAATCGGGTACAATAACCGATAGGAGGTGTCTGATGAGTAAACGAGGCCGATATCCAAAAGACTTCAAAACCGAAGCTGTCAGGCTGTTAAACTTGG
>JAGODU010000321.1 GCA_017998095.1 Prolixibacteraceae bacterium
GTTCTATCTTCGTGTCGGATTGGGCTGATTGGCTTGGTAAAGGGGGGTCAGTGGAGCAACGTCCTAATGCTCTCCTCCGAAATTTGTTGAGGCCCTTTGAAACATATTTTGAAAATCATTTTAGGCCAAACGCACATGGAATATCCGTAATCTGCAAAACGCTTTACGAAAAATCTAAGCAACTAGGGATTGATAAAGAAAGAATCTTATATTTACCTAACGGATTTAATAATCCATACTTAACCCCTTTCGATCTTGAGTATGCACGCTCAATATTAAATTTTTCCCCTGATGATTTTATTATTGGTTATATTGGTGCTGCCTTTAGGACAGATATGAATCTTATGGAAGATACATATAAAGCGCTTCTAGAAATCATCCCTAACTTAAAACTTATACATATTGGTAGGACTAAATATTATTCCAAAGAAACATCGGGAGTCATTCAAATTACTAATTTGAATAACGAACAGATGAGTCTGTATTTATCCGCTTGCAATCTTTTTTGGCTTCCTTTGCAAAATACAGGGGCAAACGCTGGCAGATTACCGCTAAAATTGAGTGACTATCTCACCATTGGCCGACCAATTGTAAGCACTTTAGTAGGAGACATTCCTGAAATAAACAGTAAATACAATTTCGGTTTAATCGCTGATGACAATCCAGAAGACATCGCAAAAAAAGTTTATACAGTTTATCGTGATGCCGATATGCAGAAGGCTATGAGTGAAAATGCATTATTACTGTCTCGATCCCTGCAAGAGAATTGGGCTGCCAGAGCTTCTACCTTAGAGAAGTTTTATGAATTTCTATTAAGTCGTTAAATCAGAGGAAAACTTGAAACAAGTGACTTATCAATGCAAATGCTGTTCAGGTACAGATTTTATATATCTGTTTCCTGGAAAAGATCGTCTACATGGTTTACCGGGAGAATTTAAAGTGGAAGAATGCAAACACTGTGGCGTGATTGCAACTCATCCTCAACTCTCTTCAAAAGAAATCGAAAAATATTATCCAGAAAACTATATATCTTATCCTTCTGCAATTGAAGACGAGCGTTCTTGGCTTAGAAGAATAGATAGAAAAATTGGCGTTGAAAAAAGATGCAAATCGGTCATTAATCAATCAGGTAAGAAAAGTGGAAAGATTTTGGATATTGGGTGCGCAACTGGAATTTTTCTGAATGGCATGAAACAACACGGTTGGGACTGCTATGGGGTCGAGCCTTCTGATTTCGCTTCGCGATACGCAATAGATCGCTTTGGATTAAATGTTTATAACGGATATTTAAATGATAGTTTGTTTGAAGATAATTTTTTCGACATAATAACACTCTGGGATGTATTTGAACATCTTCCTGAACCTATTAAGACTCTTCAGACCATCTCGAAAATGCTCAAACCCGGTGGATTGCTGGTAATTACCACACCCAATGCAAATTCCTGGGAAAGAAAAATATTTGGAAAGTATTGGTCTGGATGGGATGTACCCAGACATTATCATATCTTTACACCCCAGACTATACAATTCATAATGAATTCACAAAGTTTTCGCACTATAGCAATTCATAGTTTTACGGGAATGCAAGGCAGTCTCGCTATCTCTTTGGAATTCTTATTGGAAGATAAGAAATTACCGATTTGGATAAAAAAATCGGTAATCTGGTTTGCCAAATCTTTTATTGCGAGAGTTCTACTTTATCCATATTTTATATTAGCTAATCGACTTAATCGCAGTACCAGTATGACTATTTTCGTTTTAAAAGAATCCTTAAACTAAAAAATGTATTAGTTATCTCAGTGAGTCGTCGTTATAAATTCCGAAAAATACTAAAATTAACCATAAAGGATTATTGTTTAACTGAAGCGAACCTATATAATAAAGCTATCTAAAATATTTGGAGGTTTGTATGGCAAAAAAATTAATGTCTATTGTTTTTGTGTTAGTGCTCACGTTGGGGTTTTTGGCAACCCCGGCGAAAGCAGCAATTCCAGTTAGTTACGAATCGAGTATTCAACTACGGAATTTAACTGATTCGGATGGGACGATCACTCTAACTTTCTATGATTTAACTGGCGAAGAAGTCGCATCTGTTCCCGATGAAATTGAGGCGAATGAAACAAAAAGTTATTATCAGAGCTCTATGCCAATAGATGCAGGTTTCAATGGATCTGTTGTCATTGCGTCATCAGTTGAAGTAGCTGCTGAATCCAACATTGTTGGGTTGAATTCTAGCAACAATCCAATTAGTTACGCCGCTTATGGCGGGTTTTCAGAAGGTTCGAATGAAGTTTACCTGCCAACCTTATTCAAAAATAATTACGGTTATAACACCTTCTACTATGTTCAAAATTCTGGATCAGTAGCAACTGATGTGGAAATAACTTATAGTGACGGCATTACAAATGAAATTTCAGACTTGCAGCCAGGCCAATCCAAAATCATCAAACAGTCGGAAGAAGCTCATACACTAAAGGTGTTTTCAGGCACATTGGCTTCAACAGATTCGCCAATTGTAGTTACAGTAGTTGAAGAGGGGAATACATTATTTTCCTATAACGGTTTTGGCTCTGGTTCAACAAATCCGATTATGCCCCTTGTCAACCAAAATAATTATGGATACTTTACTGGTATTCAGATTCAAAACACTGGCGATTCGGATACTATCGTAACTGTAAGTTATACTCCGTCAATATCGGGAACTGCCTGTTCCGAGACAAGGACGGTACCAGCTGGGGCTTCAAAGACTTTCTCTCAATACGTTTTCTACGAAAGAAAAGATGAGTCGGATGATCCAAACTTTGAAACAGATTGCGTGATGGATGAAACTTTTATCGGTTCAGGTAAAGTTTCTACCAATACAGCTTCGATGCCTCTTGTAGCAGTCGTCAACCAGTTACAGATTGCTGATAACAAAGGTGGAGCTTATGCTGCTTTCGATCCATCAAGTGGCAAGCAAAAGATAATCTATCCATTGATAATGGACCGTAACTACGGTTATTTCACCAGTTGGAGCATTGTGAATGTTGGATCGGCAGCGATTCCAGCAGAGTCATTAATTTGTCGTGTTACGGGAACAAGCAATGAAGGTCCGATTGACAAGGAATTTAAAAATGATAGTGAAATTCCAGTGAATGGCAGCTGGACATTGAACCATCTTGACGTTATTGCCGACGGCTTTGTGGGTGGTGCAACCTGCCTAGGCCCTAGTGGTTCTCAACTCATTGGTACGTCCAATCAATTGGGAATCGGTAGTCGATGGGCAGGTATAGATACCTTGCTCGTATCTGAAGGTTTTGTGGTTATCCCATAAAATAATTTTTATGTGAGAATCAAAAAGAGTTGGAAAAGACCCAACTCTTTTTGATTCATCTTATAAATCATTGTAAAATAAAATTGAAATTAATAGATTATCAATATTTTCGAAGGATTAAGTTATGAAAAGGTACTCTAAACTGTTTATCTTGTTAGGAATAGTAATTCTTATTTTTTCTGCTTGTTCTCCTATTAAAGGGGAAGAGAATAAACATATCATTACCCCGACAATGGGAATCCCAACCCCCAACGCAACTAC
>JAGODU010000089.1 GCA_017998095.1 Prolixibacteraceae bacterium
GATCAGGGCTTACAAATATTGAAGACCGTGATAAGGCCTCTTCATCTGTTAAGATTGACTTTATGGAAATGAAGGATGGTGGTGTTTCTTCTGCTGCCGATGCTTTACAGGGTAAGATTTCCGGGCTCGATATTATCAGTGCTTCAGGAGACCCGGGTTCCGGTTCTCAGATTGTAATCAGAGGTCTTAGCTCTATTGGCAACAATAAGCCATTGATTGTTATTGACGGTATTCCTCAGGACAAGGTTCAACAGGATATTGACCTTAGTGCAGCCGACCAGGAAGATATTAGTAACCTTATAAATATAGCCCTTCAGGATATTAAGTCGATTGAAGTACTTAAAGACGCGGGGGCAACTGCAATTTATGGTTCTAAAGGGGCAGACGGAGTATTGCTCATTGAAACGCGAAAAGGGAAAATGGGAGATGTACAGTTTGAATATCAATATAAACATAGTTTCAATTTTCAGCCTGACCCAATTCCAATGTTAAATGGGGATGAATATATAATGCTTCAGCTTGAAGAGCTGCATAATGCCAGAGGTGTTTTTGATCTTCCAAGGGAAATTGCTTATGACCCTGATTATGATCAGTTTTATAACTATTCACAAAATACCGACTGGCTTGGGGCAATTACTACGGTTGGTCAAACTATGGACCACTATTTTGCACTTGCAGGCGGAGGAGATAAAACCCGCTATTCAGCTTCTGTAAGTTATGTTGACGAAGGAGGAACAACCATCAACACAAGATCAAAGAGATTTTCTACCCGTATTAATCTTGATTACATTCTTTCAAAGAAACTTATGTACACTGTTCTTTTCAGTTATACTACCAACGATATTGACAGAAACTATGCATGGAACGTTGGGCAATATAATGAAATGAACATAAGGAAAATGGCTTATATTAAAGCCCCGAATATGAGTATATGGGAGTATGATGCTGAAGGGAACAAGACAGGGGAATACTTTACTCCGATAAACAGCTATCAGGGCAATGGTACCGATTATTTCAATCCTGTAGCTGTTGGCGAACTTGGAAGAAGAAATTCAAAAGAATATAGTTTGGAAACAACTTTCAAACTAAGGTATATGATAACCGACTGGCTTCAGTTCAGACAATCACTTTCATTTCAATATAACGGAGCGAAAAGCAATACTTTTCTTCCTTATAGTGCACTTGGTGTAGACTGGCTGAACTGGCAGGTAAATAAAATTGAAGAAGGAAATAATATCAGCTCTTCTATCAGAACTGAATCCCAATTTACAATCAATGCTCCTCTTGATGTAAAGGTTCATGATTTATCGGGAGCCATTTCATGGGTTACTTCTCAATCTAATTATGAATGGATGAACTTACAAACGAACTGTACTCCTTCAGTAGATATTAGTGACCCTGCAGTTAATGCACAAATTAACTGGATAGGTTCAGGTTCGGGAGATAACAGAGATTTAGGAGCTGTTGCAAATATAAATTATAAGCTTCTCGACCGTTATATGTTGCAGGTAAATGCAAGAGCAGATGCCAGTTCAGCATTTGGTATAAATAGTCGCTGGGGTTTATTTAAGGGAGTATCATTAGGATGGCGTTTTTCAAGTGAACCGTTTATGGCCGGACTTGACTGGCTTGGTGAAAGCAAACTTCGTCTTAGCTGGGGTACTGCAGGCCGTCAACCAGGTGACCCGTATGCAAGATATGCTCAATATCAGACATCAGGATCAGGTAGTTATGTAGGTAACCCTACTATTGCACCATCAAGTATTCAGCTCGATAATCTGAAATGGGAAAACGTTGAATCATGGGATGCAGGAGTTAACCTTAACTTGTTTGATGATCGGTTATATATTGAAGGTGATATTTATACTAAGAAAACAACTGATCTTTTATTCCAATATTATAATATTCCATATTCTTCCGGATTTAACCAGATGAGATATTTCAATGGCGGTGAGATGACAAATGACGGATGGGAATTGATGATAACAGGTAAAATAATAAGGAAAAAAGATTTTGTATTGAGTGTTAATTTCAATACCTCTCACAACGTTAATGCTTTTACAAAGCTTCCTGAAAACTTCAATAACGAAAAGTCAACATCTATTTCTAACGGACAGTACCCCTTACGAATTGTAGAAGGTCAGCCTATTGGTTCATTCTTTGGATTTGAATATCTTGGAGTTTGGTCAAAAGATGAAGATGTAGTAGCAAGAGATGCAGATGGTGAAATTTTAAAAGATGCTGAAGGTGTACCAATCCCTTTGACATATATGGGAACATATACTTTCAAAGGAGGTGATGCAAGATATAATGACCGTAATCACGATGCCAAGATCGACCTGAATGATGTCGTATATATCGGGGACTCAAACCCTGATTTTGTTGGCGGTTTTGGAGCATCATTAAATTATAAGGATTTCGATATCACACTTAGTTTCCATTATAGGGTCGGTTTTGATATTATAAACAAGATTGCTATTGAAACTGAAGGTATGAGTGATAAAAACAATCAAAGTAAGGCTGTTCTTCGCAGATGGAGAGTACAGGGCCAGGATGAACCAAACATGTTGCCTCGCGCTTATGAAAACCACCCTTGTAATAACCTTGGTTCTGACAGATATGTTGAACCGGGGGATTACCTGAGATTAAACAGTATTAAGATTGGATACAAGATGCCTAAAAAGGTTTGTGAAGCATTGCGTCTTAAACGTATGGAGCTTGGGCTTAATGCACGTAAACTGTTGACCTTTACAAATTATTCGGGACAAGATCCTGAAATCAGTCAGAATGCAGCAGATCCTTTCTGGATTGGAGTTGATGAAGCACGTACACCTCCGTCAAGGATGTTTACTGCAAATGTGAATATATATTTCTAATCCGGTAAAGCTATAAATATGAAATACATATATTCAATATTAAATAAGACGTTTGAAGTTATCAAACTTATGAAATTCAAAAAGAACATTTTGAAATTTTTAATGGTCTCCGCTTTGATAATGCAGTTAGGCTGCAGTGGCGATTGGCTCGAGTTATTACCACCAAGCGGTTTGACAAGAGAAGAATTCTGGAAAACCAAGGAAGATGTAGAGGCTGTGCTAATGGCTTCTTACAGTACTTTTTCAACAATGGATAACTTAATGTTTATTCATGGTGAAGCAAGAGCTGACATGGTTAAGGATGACATCAATCTTGATGAAAACATCAGAAATATGATGTATGGTAATATTTATCCTGACAACTGGCTTTCAAACTGGGAGAACTTTTATAAAGTAATAAATTATTGCAACGAGATAATTGATAATGCACCTGAAGTTAAGGAGATAGATAAGACTTTTACGGATTTTCAATTAAAAGGCTTTGTTTCCGAGGCATATTTTTTAAGAAGTCTTGCTTATTTTTATTTAGTAAGAATTTTTAAAGATGTTCCTTATATAACTACTCCAAGTGAAACTGATGATTCTGATTTTTATGTTTCTAAAACAGATGGTAATGCAATTCTAGATTCATTAAGGATTGACCTTAAAGAGGCAAGTAAATATTTATCTGACAATTACATTCTTGTTGCTGAAATAAAAGGAAGGGCTTCAAAGGAAGCTTGTGAAGCATTGTTGGCCGATATAGCCTTATGGCAGTTTGATTATAATGCAGTAATAGAACATGTTGATAATATTATTTTATCAGATAAACTTGAATTATTACCGGGATCCTTATGGTTTGAAAATTATTATCCGGGTAATTCACTGGAAAGTATATTTGAATTTCAGTTTGATGAACTTCAAAATCAGAGGAATAATATTTATGGAATGACTAACGTAAATGCAAGGCAGTTTGACCCTAGCGCAACTGCAGTACAAATGTTATCACGTAAATATTCAAATGAAGTTTTCAGGGGAGAAGATATTTCCATAAGAAAAAACATGGAAGATGATTATACGATATGGAAGTATGTAGGTCTTCAGCCTGACGGCAATACTGTTCGTCCGGGATATATGCAATCGGGCGCAAACTGGATAGTATATCGTTATGCTGATGTTTTATTGATGAAAGCTGAAGCGTTATCTCAGTTAAACAGATTTAACGAATCGCTTGTGATATTGAACGATATTCGTGAGCGTGCCGGAGTTTCACCAATGGCAATTGCTAATTCACCTGTTGCATTTGAAGATGCAATATTAAATGAACGTGCTGTTGAACTTGCATTTGAAGGAAAGCGATGGTTTGATCTGGTTAGAATGGGAAGAAGAAACAATTTTGCCAGAAAGGATCAATTGGTTGAGCAAATTATCAAGAATGTGCCTTCAACCCAAAAGAGAATTCTTGGTTCTAAGCTTACAAATCCTAACGGATGGTATATGCCAATTTATAAATTTGAATTGGAGCGTAATCTTAATCTGGTTCAAAATCCTTATTATAATAAGTAGTATGAAGAAAAGATTTATATATATATGTATTGCTGTTCTATTGGCGCTGTCAATTCAATCATGCGACAAGGGAGATCCGATAGAAGCCGATTTTGAAGATATGATCGATCAGACAGTTTACGATTATGTAGCTGATAACGATTCATTATATTCAAAGTTTTTACAGATACTTAAGGCAGGTGGTCTTGATAAAACGGTTAGTGCATACAACCCAAACGGGGATGGATATACATTGTTTTTACCAACTAATCAGGCAATAGATGAATTTATAGCTCAAAGTCCAAGATTTTCTACATTTGAAGAATTACTTGCAGACAAGGAATATGTTGCTGCAATGGCAAGATTCCATGTTGTTAATATTGCAATTATTACAAATGATTTTCCATTCGGTGCATTGCCTGAACTAAATCTGGACGGTGAATATCTTACTATTGGTATAGAAATGACAGGGGATACTTCTTTCTATAAAGTTAATAATATAGCTCCTGTCCTGGAAAGTAATATTGAAGTATCAAACGGATATGTTCATGTAATTGGAAAAGCACTTGAACCTGTTACATTTACCACATACGAATGGTTACTGCAAAATCCTTCATTTTCGATTTTTGCTGAGGCAGTAAAGGCAACAGGCTTTGAGAATGTTTTAAGTAGGGTAGTTGTAAGAGATACGATTAGTGAAAACCCTGTTACTCTTTTTGTGGAGCCTGATTCAGTTTACAATAAAAACAAAATTTACAGTTTTAATGATCTTGTAAAAAGGATAAGTCCTGATAACAGTGATTTTACAAATGAGTTTAATCCGCTGCGTAATTACGTAGGGTATCATATTTTGACTGGTAGCTATTTCTTATCAGACTTTGAAATGGTTTCTTCTCAGTCAACAAACTATACAACATTCTCAGATACACCTGTTACGATATCAAAACCTAATATTGAAAAAAATAAACTTGACATACAGATTTACAGTGAAGACACATTGATAATAAGTCCTGGTGATACGACTTTCATTAAATATGTAACATTCTACTATGATTTAAGCAATATTCTTACGCAAAGTGGAGCTATACACCTCCTGAATCATTTTATGGTTCCAACTAAAGCAAGTCTGGCAGATTTGAATTTTGAATTTTATGAAGAACAATTATTTAGTCAATTTCGTGAAGAAGGTGGAGAATTTATAGTTGAAGATCAATCATTACTTACAACTATATCATGGACAGGAGGGAATGATCAGTTATTATTTGTTCAATCGGAAGATGAGTCTAATACGGCATGGAATAGAAACTATCTGGTAATGGAAGGCGACTTTTCTATAAGTTATACTATCCCGGCAATTGTTCAGGGCAATTATAACTTAAGTATCAGAGCACATGCTTATAGTTCTGAAAATGCTCTTATTGAAGTATTCTTTGATGGTGTAAAAGCAGGTGGTCTGATTGACCTTACTACTGGAGGGACAGCTCAATACCCATATATCGATATTGAATTGGGAACAGTTTCCATTGTTAATTACGAACCGCATGTTATTACTGTGAAATCTCTTATTCCGGGATTTTTCTATTGGGATGTTGTCAGGTTTGAACCATATTAATTACAGGTATGATAAATATGATCAGAGAAATGAAAAATATTTTATACATAATAATTTCAGTGATAATACTTTCACTGGTATCCGGATGTGAAGATGATACCTGGAATCAGCATTATGCTAATAATCCGGAAACAATCAAAGAAAATGTATGGACAGCGTTGAAGGCAGAAAACAATGCTTCAAAGTTTGTAAGCCTCATTGAAGAATATAATCTTGACGATTCTTTATTCTTTGAAGGTTGTAATGATGTTTACACATTGTTTGTTCCTGACAATAATGCAATCGATAAGTTTTCTGCTAATGGCAAAATGAGAAAACAGGATGTTGCCTTTCATATACTGAAGTTTTTTATTCAGCCGAACAATATCTCAGGAGTAAGAAAAGTACAGACTTTATTGTTGAAGTTTGCTGAAGTAAATAATACAGGAGATTCTCTTCTTTATAATGATATTCCGGTAAAGTATACCAGCCCTTTGTATGAGAATGGCCGGTATTTTATTTTAGGATCAGTAGCTAAACCTCATCCCAGCATTTATGAATATATAAGCGAAAACATGCCTGCCCTGAAAGTTTATATTGACGATAAAGACTCTATTGTTCTTGATAAGGAGAGAAGCAAACCTCTTGGTTTTGATGAAAAGGGGAATACAATATATGATTCAGTTATTACTGTAATTAATAAGTTTGAAGAAGAATATTTTGAAGTATCAGAAGAATTCAGACTTAAAGCAGCAACTTTGGTCTTCCCTCAAAAAGAAACATATCAGAACGCTTTAACAAAAATGGCTCTTGCAATTGGTGGTGATTATACATCATATCTCGATATACCTGATAAGTGGCAACAGGAAGTTCTGATACCATATCTGCTTAAAAGAGGTGTTTTTGAAAATCAACTTGAGACTAAATCTTTTGAAAAAGATACTTTGAAAAACATATTGGGAGATGATATAATTTTAGATTATTTCCCTGTAGACAAAGCAATTTGCAGTAATGGATATGTTTACGATTATGACTACTTCGAGATACTTGATTCCTTGTATTTAAAACCATTAAGGACAGAAGCTGAGGCATTGCTTAAGGTTCTTGGAAAGGATAAATACGCTTGGAATGATAGTGTAAAAATTATTAGTGATCAGACTTTTGTTCCTGATGCTGATAATGTTGGTACTGCTTCTAACGATTCAATTCTTAAAGTTATTTTCCCTTCAAAATATGAGGGAGTATATAGCCTTGAATTTAAAACAGAACCCCTATTCCCAAGGCGCTATCTTTTTGTTGTAAGGACTCACATGGACTATGGTGGTATTTTTGATATTTATATTAATGATGTTTTAGTCAAAACTTTTGACTGGAATGATTTTAAAAAGTCTAGAGGCATTATTACAAGCTCAGTTGAAGGTGTACGTTTTATACCGGATGGGCGATTTAATAAATTCGACTTCTGGGTTGATAATATAACGGAATACGGTAAAGCTAAAGTCCGGCTTGAATATAAAGGACCAGGTACTTTAACAAATAACGGACTAGTTCTTGACTATATTGAATGTGTTACTGAAGATATGATTGATAAGATTACAAAAAATCCGTGATAAAACCTTGTATTAATATTTCATTCTAAATGGTACAATAATGAAGAAAAAGATCGATATAGAATTAAATACAGGGTTTTCACCCGAATTTTTAATAAGTTCAAAGATGAATTATAAAATGATATGCCAAAAACTGAAGGCTCTTATAATAAGTTGTGCCTTTTTACTGGCTTGTATTTTTACTGTTAACGCACAGAACGCACTGGTTGTTAAAGGAAGGGTATTATCACCGGAGAACAAACCTGTAGCCAATGTTTCAGTTAGTGTAGAAGGTTCTCTTGAAATGCCTTCACTTACTAATGAAGCAGGAGAATTCTCTGTAAATGCATCCCTTGAAAATCAGTGGATTAATGTAGTGCCATCTTCAGATTACAAGAGGAAAAGAGTTTTTATTGACAAGAGGAGTGAGATAAAAGTAATGGTAAGTCCACTGGATATTTCAGCAGGTGAAGATGAAGTAATAATTCTTACTCAACCTGAGAAATCAAGAGATATGTCTACTTCATTTTCTGAACTTTCACTAAAAGATATTAAAAACTCTTTTACAACTTCTGTTGACAGGTATATGCAGGGCAGACTATCAGGTGTATATGTTATAAATCAATCAGGAACACCGGGAAGCGGTGCTACTACTTTTATCAGAGGTATAAATTCTTTAAACGCTTCTAACCAGCCTTTATATATTGTTGATGGTATTCTTATGGAGTCACAGGGAGTATTTGGTTCAGTTATTGACGGATTTTCATACAACCCTCTTCAATCTGTAAATCCTCTGGATATATCAAATGCCGTTATTCTGAAAGATGCTGTTTATTCAGCGGCATACGGTTCAAAAGCTTCTAACGGAGTAGTAATGGTTTCAACATTAGACCCAAGTGCAACTGAAACTTCATTTGAAATTGATTTCAGAAGAGGACTTTCTTTAAAACCGGAAAGGTATATTCCTCAAATGAATGCCCAACAGCATAAGACTTTTGCTAATGAACTCATTTATTCATCTGGAATGTACGAAGAAGATCTTGTTGAATTTTACAAGAATCTTTTTGTTGAGCCTGATGATGAAAGGTATATTAACTATCAGCATGATACCGATTGGCAAAAATATATTTTTGATGATGCAGCATTTACAAATTTCAATATAAAAGTAAAAGGTGGAGATGAAATTGCCCGCTATGGATTATCATTCGGCTACCTGAATGAAAATGGTATTTTAAAAAGCACCAACTACGATGGATACAACATCCGTTTTGTCAGCCTGGTGAATATCTTCAGATGGATGAGGATGAATGCAACTGTTTCATTCAATACTTATACTTCAAATCTCAGGGAATCGGCAAGAGTGAAAGAAACAAGTCCGGTATGGACCAGTCTTGCAAAATCACCTTTACTGAATCCATATCAATATGATACTGAAGGAAAAGAAACAGTAATGTTATCTGAAGTAGATGAATTTGGCGTTAGTAACCCTTTAGCTACAATAGAAAACTTCGAGGCTAGTGCAAGAAACTATCATATAGTTACTGCAATAGGCTTTGAAGTCGACCTTGCTAAGAATCTTCAGCTTAGAACAAATATCGGGATTACTTATAATTCCCTGAAAGAAAAATTATTTATGCCAAACCTTGGTATGGAAGTATATTACGACGGCGAAGCTTATAATGTTGCAAAAGCTTCTACTAATACTTTCAATGGCTTCAGTAATAATACAATGTTGATCTTTAATAAGAAATTAGGGTCCGGTCATACTTTCAGTTCAACAACAGGTATGAATGTAATGACTAATCAATTTCAATACGACTGGGGAATCGGTAAGAATTCTCACCAGAATGATGAATACAGAATGTTGAACAACGGAGTTGATAATCTTCGTGAAATGGGAGGAGACAACAGAAACTGGAACTGGTTATCATTTTATGAAAAGGCATTTTATTCATTCAGGGATAAGTATATGGCTACCCTTGTTGTTTCACTTGACGGATCTTCAAGGTTAGGACGTCAGGCAGCCAATACCATAAGATTGTTTAATAATCCTTACGGATTGTTCTATTCAGCAGGATTGGGATGGAGAATTTCAAATGAACCATTTATTAATCAGGTTGAATGGCTTGAAGAATTAAAACTAAGAGCTTCATACGGACATACCGGAAACGATGATATTGGAGAGTCAAATGCTGCAAGTTTCTATAAGACTATTAAATACAGGGAAACAACAGGTATATATCCTTCTACTATACCTAATCCCGGGCTTACTTACGAAACACTTGACAAACTGAATGCCGGTGTTGATCTTTCATTATGGGGAAACAGGATAAGAGCCAATTTTGATGTTTTCAAAACTACTGTAAGTAATATGTTGATTTATCGTCCCCTTGATCCATATTTTGGCTATGAATACAGACCCGAAAATTCAGGGAAAATGGAAAATTCAGGATGGGATGCTTTTGCTTTCGTTAGAATTATAAATGGCAGAAATTTTAAATGGGATGTTGAAGCTAACATTTCTAAAGTAACAAATGTCGTTACTGAAATTGATAATGATATTTTCATTACTGAAATGAATGATTATAGCGTTGTAAGTAAAGTAGGTGCTCCTGCAAATAGTTTTTACGGCTACATTTTTAATGGCACCTATGCTACTACTGAAGAAGCTAATGCTGCTGCACTGGTAAATGACAGAGGAATTCAATACAAAGCCGGAGATGCTAAATTTCAAGACATATCAGGACCTAATGGCGAAAAGGATAATATAATCAATGATTATGACAAGACCGTTATCGGTTCTTTCTTACCTGATTATACAGGAGGTATATCAACAACACTAACATATAGAAATTGGTCGTTAAGCGGATATATGAACTTTGTTTTAGGAAATGATGTGTTCAATTACTTACGCTACAAAAACGAATCAATGAAAGATTTTTCGAATCAAAGTAGCAATGTATTGAATCGCTGGCAATATGAGGCCCAAAT
Source organism: Prolixibacteraceae bacterium (assembly GCA_017998095.1). The sequence continues at coordinate 10,572 of JAGODU010000089.1, forward strand.
AACTGACGTTCCAAGAGCAGTTTGGAACGACCCTGTCGGAAATAGCGACTTCTCTACAAGATGGATAGAAGATGGTTCTTATATAAGATTAAAGAATGTTTCTCTGAGCTATAAAATTCCTCATGAATTCTTAGTATTCAAAAATGCTGAATTTTATATCTCTGCAATGAACTTATTTACATTCAGCAAATATTTGGGTTACGACCCTGAGTTTGCTTTTTCTTACAACCTAATTGATCAGGGTATAGATTACGGGCAAACTCCTAATCCCCGACAGTTTTTAATTGGAGTTAAAATTGGATTATAAACAGGAGACATAATTATGAATAAAAAGATTAAATCGGTCATAATTTTATTTTCAGTCTTTCTCTTAATGGGAAACCTGACTTCGTGTGAAGAGTTTTTCTCACCTGACCAGGATAATAAAGTTTCTGAGGAAGATTTATATAATGACTGGTATGAATACAGATCAACAGCCATGGGACTGTATGGCCTTCAACAGGATCTTGTTGAACAGCTAGTAGTGTTAGGGGAGCTGAGAGGTGACTTACTTACTGTTACTGAAAATGCAAATGTTGATTTAATGGAAATATATAACTTCAATATTTCTAAAGAAAATAAATATGCATCTCCTCAGAATTTCTTTAAGTTAATAGCTGCATCTAACAAATTTTTATCAATACTGGAAAAAGAACATCCCGAAGTTCTGAATAAGACTGCTCCTGTTAATAATTATGACAGATTATACGGAGAAGCATTGTGTATGAGAGCATGGGCATATTTTAATGCAGTTCGTATTTATGGCAAAGTGCCATTTATTGATCAGAGATTATCTACAATAGAAGAAATCAACGATTTTATTAATTCTCCGACTACTTACAAGGATAGTGTTTATATTGAATACAGTATTGACGGATATAATAACGATACAATTTATAATAAAGAAATAGTGCTTGAAAAGCAGTACTTTGATACTGACATGATTATCCGCCACTTTACTAATGAACTTGAAACAAAGGTTAAGGCCGTAGGTGTAAACCATTATATAGAGAATTTAGATAATTCATGGGAAGTTACAATCTGGAGCGAATGGGGTTACAATACCTTATTGGGACACATGTATCTTACTTTGGGTGACCTTGCAAAAGGTGCTTACTATTTTGAAAAAGTCCTTTACAATAGTTCAACCAATAACAGATATCAGCTTGATAACTCGTTTGCAGGGGCACAATGGGGAAATATTTTTGTGAATATCGACAGTAGGGAACATATTTATACTATCTGGTTCAATAAAAGTAAACAACAACAAAACGGGTTTCAGCAATTATTTGAATCATGGGGTTCTAATGAATATATGCTTCAACCTACTAAAGATGCGGTACATAAATGGGAGTCTCAATGGATAGGAGCTCAGGTTTTATACAATTATTCAATTTTTGATAGTACACGTACTTTAATACCCGGATATCCGGGTCAGGATAGAAGGGGTTTTGGAATATCTTATGTATATGCGAATAGTAATTTAGTGGTGCCTAATTATAGCGCCATGTTGGAATATAAGAGACTGGGAGAAGAAAGAAGTGTTGAAAGGGTCATGGAAAATGTTGATACTATTGTCTATAAATACTCACAGAAGAGCTCCGGATTCGCCAGGGATCCTAACTATATTATTTATCGTGCCGGTGGTGTTAATTTATACCTGGCTGAAATATACAACTACTGGGTATTTGAAGATAAGAACGGAAATCCTCAGTCATTCACCAGAAATGCCCTTAACATTATTAACGATGGCAGTAATTACAATGCAAGTACTACCCGTACCCAAATGGGAGTAAGAGGAAGAGTTGGTCTTGGAAGAGGAGAATCCGCATTCAAAGTGGAAAATATTACTTTCTTCTTCGATCCTTTCACAAATAAGGTTACAGGATGGGTTGATATGACAGGTAACTTACTTGCTAAACAATATTATCTTGAAAATAATATTATGGAAGAAAGAGCCAGGGAACTTGCTTTTGAAGGTGAACGCTATTACGACCTTATGAGAGTTGCTAAACGCAGAAATGATCCATCATACCTGGCTAAAAAAGTAAGTGCTAAATATCCTGCTGCAAAGCGCGATAATGTGTATAATTTATTACTTGATGAAAGAAACTGGTATATCAATTATTTCAAATAAACCGGTAATGATTTATATAGAAAAAGGCATCCTTAATTATTTAAAGATGCCTTTTTTATTGATTCATATACATTAATCAGCTTCTCTGACTGAATATTGATATTAAAGTTATTTTCTACACTATTCCTGGCTTCAAGGCTTAATTTTTCAATTCTTGCTTCATCATCCAGTAACTTGATTAAAGCTTCCGAAAGTGTTTGATAATTATTTGGATTGTAAACAACTCCTCCTCCCGACTTATTTATTATCTCAGGGAATGCCCCAAGCTCAGGCTGTACAACCGGAATACCCGATGCCATTGCTTCAGAAAGATATATGCCAAATGCTTCACCATTTCTGACAGGAACTGAAATAATTTTCATCCTGCTTAGGAAATTCATTCTGTGATTTCCTTCAAAGCCTTCCCAGAAATGTGAAAATGGTCTTAACCCTATGTCCTCAAGTTTCTTTTTCTGCTCTTTTATATATTTACTGTCTTCTGCTGTACTTCCCCCCGTTATATGCAAATGTGCATCCACGAAGCGTTCATGCTTTTTAAGCTCTATAAAGGCATCAATTAATATGTCGAGACCATTATCATAGTTCATCCTCGAAATAAAGCCTATTTCCCTCTTTTTTTGACTTTGCGGGACAAATTTATAGTCTGCAGGATCTACTCCCAGGTGAACTGTCTTTATTTTCTCTGCCGGAATATCCATCCATGTCAATATTTTTCCGGCAAAATAATCACTCACGGAAATAAAACAATCTACATCCTTAGCTCTTTCAGTCATAAGTTTCCAGACCTTCTCCCTGAATGAAGGTTTCATTACTTCTACCCATACATCTTCATCCTGCAGGGAACAAACTACCGGAATATTCAGCTTCTGCTTGATCCTCCTTGCCAATCCCAGCAATAAAGCATTTGAAAGATGAATAATATCCGGCTTGCAATTTTCTGCTATCCAGTCAATCATCTTATCCAATTCTTCACTTTGCTTGCCTTGTTCTCCAAGCAACATAGAAACTGTCATCTCTTCAAGCCCTTTTGCATTTGTTGAACCTGCCATCCCTGCTGCAAACTTCATCAAAGGTTTGGAATTCAGAAAATTGTCAAACCACTTTGGCGCTTTCCTGAAAACCGGATATAATTGTTTGAGATATATACTTATTGCTCCATAAAAAACAGGAACATCTGAAATATCATGTTCATCAGAAAAAAGCGGAAGATACATCGGAACTTTAACAACATTATGCCCGTTTTTAATCAGCGTGCTTACAAACTTGCTGTCACGAAGACAGTTGCCGCAGTAAAATGTACCTCCTGAACCTGGTATTATCTGAACTATATTCATTTTAAAGTATGTATGATATTTAATTGAATTGATTGTTAATTGCCTATAAATATGATGTTTCCATCTGCACATGCTACCACAATACCCTTTTCTGCTATTGCAGGAGTATTAATAACCGGTGTCCCGATTTCATAGGTCCATATATTTTTGCCGGTTTGTATGTCAAGAAGAAATAAATCTCCTCTCATATTTACTCCCAAAACATGCTTTTTATTAATTACAGTTGATGCATCTACTCTTGAACCTGTATTTTTTTTCCAGATTATCTTTCCTGTTTTTCTTTCAAAACAATATACAAACTTATCTCTGCTGCCTAAAATCACTTTTTCATTATTCACTGATGGTGAAGCTAAAAAAGGAAGGTCTGATTCTTTATTCTCATATTTCCAAAGTATTTTCTTTTTATTGATGTCGACACAGGTTAATCCCCCGCTATAATCCCCTACATATGCTTTATTATCAATCAATGCCGGGGAAGAAGCTACATAAGTGGCTATCTCAACTTTAGAATCCAAAAGTCCCGTTTTCACATCAACAATATGAAGATACCCGTCACATCCTCCAAATATTGCCTTATTGTTTTCAACTGCCGGCGAACTGTTTAAGTAATTATCCGATTCGTATTTCCAGATTTCTTTTCCGGTAAAAGCATTCACACCATGAAGAAAGAAGTCATAACTGCCTGCTGCTATTATCTTTTTATTGCCAAGGTCAATAAAGGCCGGAGCTCCCATTATTTGATTTCCGGTTTTGTATTCCCAAATCTTCTTACCTGTTTTAATGTTGATTGCAAATAATGATCCTGAAAGATTTCCAAAATAAACGATATCTTCATTAATTAGGGCAGGTGCTTCAATTGAATTTCCGGAATTGAATTTCCATATCAGATTGCCCTTTAAATCAAGACATAATAATTCTCCATTGGTGGAACCGACTATTATTTTGCCATCTTTTATTACCGGAGCCGATTTTAATGAAGATTCAGATTTATACGCCCACTTTTTCTTTGGCTTCTGCGGAAATTCAAAATTTGTTGTTCCCTGAAGTGAAGAATTGCCCCTTGAATTTGTCCATTCAGTAGTTGCCCCTTGTAATAAAGACAGGCTGAAAAATGTAAGGAAAATAATTATAAAAAATCTAAGCATCATATCCGGGATTTAACAAGTACCAAATTTAATGATTTTAAAAAGTAATAAATATCGGGTCTTGTTATTGTCTTGTTAAAAATGAGATATTTAGTTGAATAATTCAAGATTACCCCAACTGCAGCATCCTTTCAATAGGCTTTCTTGCTTTTTCAATTACTTTTTCCGGAAGAATTATCTCGGGCATCTCATTCTTTAAACACAGATATAACTTTTTCAATGAATTGAGTTTCATAAAACTACAATCGTTACATCCGCAGGTTGAATCAACGGAAGGTGCAGGAATGAATATTTTTTCAGGACAAGCCTTCTGCATCTGATGCAAAATGCCACTTTCAGTAGCAACTATAAACTTATTTGAATTACTGGTTTTTATATATTTTAAAAGTCCTGCTGTAGATCCGATATAATTGGCAATAAGCAATAATGGCTTTTCACATTCAGGATGTGCTATCATTTCAGCATCAGGATGAGATTTCATTAAATTTACAATTTTCTCAACTGAAAACTTTTCATGTACCATGCATGCCCCATCCCAAAGAACCATATCCCTTCCTGTTATTGAATTGATATAATTTCCAAGGTTCTTATCAGGACCAAAAATAAGTTTCTCATTCTTTGGAAAGCTTTCAACAACTTTTACTGCGTTTGAAGATGTACAGACTATGTCAGTTTCTGTTTTTAAATCAGCAGTACAGTTGATATAACTTATTACCTTGTAACCGGGATACTTAATTTTGAATTGCCTGAATTTTTCTATAGGGGCCGATTCTGCCAAAGAGCATCCTGCTTTTAAATCAGGCAGGATTACTTTCTTTGATGGATTTATAATCTTTGCCGTTTCTGCCATGAAATGCACCCCGACAAAAACAATTATGTCAGCATCAGTACGGGCTGCTTCCTGAGCAAGGGCAAGACTGTCGCCCACAAAATCAGAAATATCCTGAAGCTCAGCTTCAATATAATAATGCCCAAGGATTACTGCATTTTTTTCTTTCTTGAGTTTTAGTATTTCTTCCTTTAAATCAATGCCCGAAGAGATATCTTCATTATAAAATCCATCTCTACTGATTATTTCTTCTATTTCTGATTTTTTTAAAGCCATTTGTTAAGATTTATAAAGTAAAGTTAGTAAAATCACTTCATCATTTATTTTTAGATTGAAGATATTTTACTCCGAATATTCCAAATTTATTTAAACTTAATATTAGAATTTATATTTGATACCGGCTTTATAATAACCGGGATCTATTCCAAATTTTGGAGTACTAATTAATTTCTGGTTAATGAACTGCCTGGAATATTCAAAAAAGGATTTATAGTCTTCTTTGAATTCGTAACTAATACCAAAACCGGCTTCCCAGTACAAGTCTCTCTTTTCAGGTATTGTATAAACAGATTTTCCGATTAATATTTTTTTCTCCGATAAAGAAAAATTTCCAAAAACGTAAATATCTGTCTTATCCATCTTAAGTACAGGTTTTAAATGAACGCCGAGGCTGAAAAATGAATATTCTGGCTCTGCCCTGAAGGAAAAATAATCATTTTTATTATGAAAGGAATATTTTTTAAAAGGATTATAAAGAAAAGCATTATCACTTTTTTGAAAATTCTTGTATAAAAATGAAATATTAAAGTCCTCACTGATAATTCTTTCAAATGAGTAATTTACCTCAGGAATTAATTGTATTTCAGATACTT
>JAGODU010000090.1 GCA_017998095.1 Prolixibacteraceae bacterium
TTTTTATGCAGACAACTCCTTCCCTCCAACCGATTCTGCATTTATAACAATTCAACTACTCGGCCTCGAGAAGTATTACGATGATGAGGTTTATACTTTTAAAACTCAACCTTTCATGTTTCTGGGCTCTCCTGAACTTAAAATAACTTCCCCTTCTGAATATTATACTGATATATTTGGGGTCAACGGGGAAAAACTATATATCGATTCGATATACAATATTAAATGGGAAACGGAAGGTGAAATAAAATTTATTAGAATAAGCCTATGCGATTCATCTAAGCATGTAATTAAAACAATTGCCAAGAAAGCTCACAAACCAGGATTTACTTCCAAAGGGAACCTTAATTGGAAGATTCCGCAATATTATGGTGATAAGTTTTATTTACTTGCTGAAGGAGGTTTATCTGAGCAAAATATTACGATAAGTGAATTCTCTGATTATTCTTTCAGAATAAACAGGCAAACCAGAATATTATCGCCAACTGATAACAAAACTGATATCGTTTTTACTCCATGCTTTGAGATAAATAATAATCCATTGGCAACAAAGTACAATTTTGAAATTTCAGATACAGAAAGTGAAGGAAAGGAATATTACCAAAATATTTCTTCAGAAAGTAACATTACATGCATCAGTGGCATTGAAAATGAATTATTTCCTGGCACCCAATACTCATTGTCTGCTCAAATAATTTCTGATACGATTAAATTTTATAAAACAAGATTAAATTTTACAGTTAAAAAAGATAAGCCAGATAGTTTCAGTATTATTAATCCAAAAAAAGGAGCTCTAACCCAAGGCAATGAATTGAGAATTGAATGGAATTGTGCAGCAGGAGCTTCAGAATATGAAATTCAAATTACAAACAAGGACAATATAATTTACAACAAAGTATATAATAAAAAGGATACTTCTATAATTGTTGAATTAGGTAATCCAGGCATTCCTGATACTCTTTTTCTGAAAGTGAATGCGACAAATGAATATGGTACTGCAACTGCTCAAAGCTATTTCTTTAAAAATAACAGAACAGATATCAACGCAATCTCTGATGAACAAATAAGAATGACAATCTATACAAATAAATTTGACGACTGCATTTTAATTAATTTGTTTATTCCTGAAGAAAGCGATCAACAAATTTTTGGAGGTACAATATATAACTTGACCGGGCAAGTGATATACAATTTTAATACGGAAACAATATACTCAGGAAATAATACAATGAAAATTAACAAGAAAATTCTTAAAGAGGGAGTTTATATAGGAGCGATAAGGGTAAATAATAAAACAATTAAACAAAAGTTTTCTGTCACCTACTAACCTCAGACAATTGAAATATCTCTAAAAAATTCTTTCAGAGAGTTCAGCATAAAATTACAAAAGGCTATTTGTAGCAGTATCAGGAAAGATCATTTTTGGTTTAAATGATTTTGCTTCTTCAAAATCCATAGTAGCATAAGACATAATAATAACAACATCACCTACAGCAACTTTTCTGGCTGCTGGTCCATTCAGACAAATGACACCAGAACCTCTTTGCCCTTTAATAACGTAAGTATCCAGTCTTTCTCCGTTATTAATATTTACAACCTGCACTTTTTCAAATTCAATCAGATTGGCAGCGTCCATAAGATCTTCATCTATTGTTATACTCCCAACATATTGCAGATTGGCTTCAGTTACTGTAACCTGATGAATTTTTGATTTGCATACTTCAATTAACATCACTTAAAATTTACATTATCAATTAATCTCACTTTACCACAATGAACAGCTATACAACCTATTTTGTTGATTTTTTCATCCCATGATTTTACAGTTTGGAGATTAATCTCATCAACAATATCAAAATATTCAGTTTCAAGGAACGAATTAGCATTAATAGTTTCTAATACCCACTTTTTTAAACCATCAACAGAAAAATTTCTTGATTTCTTAACAGCAGCAAATAAAGTAGCTGAAATTAAGCTTGCAGCATCTCTTTCTTCAGGAGAAAGCAGCATATTTCTTGAACTCATAGCTAAACCGCTTGGCTCTCGTATTATTGGACAAGGGATAATTTCGACATCAAAATTCAGCATTTCTGTCATTTTCCTGATAATCGCCAATTGCTGAAAATCCTTAAGACCAAAAAAGGCTTTATCGGGTTTAACAGCTTCGAATAATTTACTAACTACCTGGGCTACACCATTAAAATGACCTGGTCGGAATTTACCTTCCATTACTGTTTCCAGACTTCCAAAATTAAAAGTTCTTGTATCTTCTTCAGGATACATTTCTTCTACTGATGGAGCAAAAACTATATTACATGATGTCTTTTCAAGTAGCTTTAAATCTTTATCCAAGTCTCGGGGGTAACGCTTTAAATCTTCTTTATTATTGAACTGAGTAGGATTAACAAAAATGCTAACTACTACAATATCACTCTCTTTTCCGGCTTTGTTTACTAATGAAATATGACCTTCGTGAAGTGCTCCCATCGTTGGAACAAACCCAACAACTGATTTATTAATCTTAACCTGTTCTAAAGAATTACTTAATTCTGCTTTTGTAGTAAAAACCTTCATAATGAAAAATGAATGTGCAAAATAAATAAATTATTCAATACCATTCCAAATGTGAACATTATCTTTTACTTAATTAGCCTTTACTGTTAAATGATTGATTATTTATTGATTTTTTGTAATTTTGCAAAATCAAAATCTATTTATATAGAAATGGAAAAGAAAAAGGTATTGTTTGTTTTTCAGGAAATCACTCCTTATCTCCCCGAAACCGAAAAATCTATTATTGGCCGATACCTTCCACAAGGAATTCAGGAAAGAGGAAAAGAAATAAGAACGTTCATGCCCAGATACGGATGTGTTAACGAACGCCGTAATCAGTTACATGAAGTTATACGTCTTTCGGGAATGAATCTTGTGATTAATGATACAGACCATCCTCTGATAATAAAAGTTGCTTCAATCCAAGCAGCTAGAATGCAGGTATATTTCATTGACAATGAAGATTATTTCCATCGAAAGTTTGTCATAACGGATAAAAATGAAGAACCTTTTGATGATAATGATGAACGTGCAATATTCTTTGCTCGAGGTGTACTTGAAACAGTTATTAAATTAAGGTGGGCTCCGGATCTTATACATTGTAACGGTTGGTTTGGTGCTATCGTTCCTATTCTGATAAAAAAGACTTTTGCAAATGATCCTTTGTTCATTAATTCTAAAGTTATACTATCTGTTTATGATGATGAGTTTAATACTCCATTAGACGTTAATATAGCAAAGAAGGTACTAAATGAAGAAATAAGAAAAGATGATGTAAAAGTCCTTGAGAATCCAACATATGCAAGCTTATACAAACTTGGTATTCAATATGCAGACGGAATTGTTATGGGAAGTCCAAAAGTAAGTTCTGAAGTAGGAAAGATTATTAGTGAATGCGGAAAACCTGTTCTTGAATATACTGATCAGGAAACATATATAGACGCTTACAATGATTTTTATGATAAAATTTTAAATAATTAAATAATTTAAAAAGAGAGTTTTGTACTCTCTTTTTTTTATATAATAATAACAAAAAAAATACACTAACCTTACTAATTATGTGCGGAATCGTTGGATATATCGGATCAAAAAATGCATGGCCAATATTGATAAAAGGATTAAAAAGACTTGAATACAGAGGTTATGACTCTGCAGGAGTAGCTATTTATCACAATAACAAACTTGATGTTTATAAGAAAAAAGGCAAAGTCAGTGAGCTGGAAAATTATTGCGAAGACAAAGATCTTTGCGGAACAATAGGTATTGCCCATACAAGATGGGCAACTCACGGAGAACCCAATGATATAAACGCTCACCCGCATGTTTCAATGCAGGGACTTTTCACAATTATCCATAATGGTATTATTGAAAATTACGATCGCCTTAAAACTGACCTATCTGCAAGAGGATATACTTTTAAAACCGAAACTGATACTGAAGTGCTGGCAAATCTGATAGAATACATGTATTGCAAAGGCGATCATGTAAATGCTGAACTTGCTGTCAGAATGGCCCTTTCAAGAGTTGTTGGAGCATACGGACTGGTTGTTATGTGCAAAAATGAACCCGAGCAATTGATAGCAGCCCGAAAAAGTAGTCCGCTTGCAATTGGTATTGGTAACAATGAGTACTTCCTTGCTTCAGATGCTACCCCAATGATCGAGTACACTAAAAATGTTGTATATCTGGACGATCATAATGTTGCAATTATTACAAAAAACAGCTTCACTTTAAAAACTGTAGCTGATGATACCGAACTTACTCCTGTAATTCAAAAACTGGAATTAAGTGTTGGGGAAATTGAAAAGAACGGCTATGATCATTTCATGCTAAAAGAAATTTTCGATCAGCCTAAAACAATAACTGATTCATTTAAAGGAAGAATTGATCCTGAAACTAAAGAAATTGTATTGGGAGGGCTCACTGATGTCATGCCTCGTATTGCTGATGCAAAAAGAATTGTAATAATTGCTTGCGGAACTTCATGGCATGCAGCTCTTATTGGGGAATATCTTATTGAAGAATATGCCCGCGTGCCAGTTGAAGTTGAATATGCTTCAGAATACAGATACCGAAGACCTATAATAAATGAAGACGATGTTGTGCTTGCAATAAGTCAGAGTGGTGAAACTGCTGACACTCTTGCTGCTATACGTTTAGCAAAAGAAAAAAGGGCACTGGTACTTGGAATATGTAATGTAGTTGGCTCAAGCATTGCCCGCGAAACTGATGCAGGAGTATATACTCATGCAGGTATTGAAATAGGAGTAGCTTCTACCAAAGCTTTTACAGCTCAGGTTACTGTTCTTATTCTCTTTGCTATGAGGCTTGCAAGAAAGAAAGGAACACTAAATGATGAAAGATATTTTTCAATAATAAATGATCTAATTGATGTTCCTGAAAAAATAAAGACTATTCTATTTTCTCACTTACACATTAAAGAAATCGCGCAAAAATATTCTGACAATATTAATGCCCTTTACTTAGGTCGTGGTTCCCTTTTCCCCGTTGCACTTGAAGGCGCCTTAAAGCTCAAAGAAATATCTTATATTCATGCCGAAGGATATGCTGCAGGTGAGATGAAACACGGTCCAATAGCATTGGTAGACACCAATCTTCCGGTTATCGTTGTTGCTGCAAAAGATAGATATTATGAAAAGATTGTCAGTAACATACAAGAAGTTAAAGCAAGAAAGGGAAATATAATCGCTGTAGTCACAGAAGGCGATAATGAATTGAGGAATATGGTTAAAGATATATTTGAAATACCTAAATCTGATCCGGTTGTTACACCTCTTGTTGCAATTATTCCTTTACAACTTTTTGCTTATTACCTTGCAATTCATAGAGGATGTGATGTAGACCAGCCAAGAAATCTGGCTAAATCGGTAACAGTGGAATAAAAACATTATTTTAAAATATTCTTGTATATGTAAAAAAGAAATGGCATCCATCCAGGATGCCATTTCTTAATATCTTAATTCCAAATTAATGTATATAGTAAGGTTTTCCTGTCAATGTTACCTTTTGATTAACTCCTCCTTTATAGTTGGGGAGTGGCTGTTGCCCACCTAAATATAGTGTCACATTACCAGGCTGAACAACTCTCTTGTTCTCATCATCTATTACTGATAATTGCTTTGGGAGAAGTTCAAACTCAACTGTCCTTTTTTCTCCCGGGTTAAGTTTTATCCTTTTAAACCCTTGCAAAGAATGTATTGGAACAGGTACTGCTGAATCATCAATTTTAACATACAGCTGAACTACTTCATCACCTTTTCGTGTTCCTGTATTCTCAACGTCTACTGAAACTTTTATTTTTCCTGAAGTAGGTGAAGATGGAATTACCATTAGATTATTATAACTGAAAGTTGTGTAACTCAAGCCAAATCCAAAGGGATAAAGAGCTTCTCCCCTGAAATATCGGTATGTCCTTCCTTCCATGTCGTAATTTGAAAAATCAGGTAAATCATTTACTGATTTATAAAAAGTTACAGGAAGCCTTCCTGCTGGATTATAATCACCAAACAAAACATCTGCAATAGCTGTACCACCTTCCTGTCCCGGATACCATGCCTGAAGTATTGCATCCAGATTTTCATCTTCCCAGTTAAGTGCTACTGCACTACCACTCATATTAACAAGTATTACCGGTTTCCCAAGACTTTTAAGTTTCTTTAATGTATTGGTCTGCACTGCAGGTAAATCAATCTTTGTACGATCCCCTCCATCAAAACCATCAAAAGAAACAGGCATTTCTTCTCCTTCCAAAGCAGCAGACAAGCCTCCAAAATAAACAATAACATCACATTTAGCTGCTTCTTTAAAATACTGATCTTTTACTCCTTCCATTAATCTCAACCATTTTAACTGAGCAACTGCACCATGTTCAGCCTGGAAATATTCTATTTTAATGTCATATTCTGTCTTTGCTTTCAAATCGACAACAAACTTGCCTTCTATAGGACCATGTTCTTTCCATTCATCAATTACAAGTTTATTATCAAACCATATTCTATATCCGTCATCTCCGGTGAAAGAAATTACATATTTCCCTGTCACTCCTGGAATCAATTTACCAGTCCATCTTATAGAAATATTCTGTGGGTTAATCTTTTCATGAAATCCTGAACCGTCCCAAACCATGTTAATCTTCCTGTCAATTCTGGTCACAACCGGCTCTCCCTCAAGGTTTTTATTGTTAAAATACTCTCCCTTGATGCCATTGACACCATCAGCCATAAGATTATCACGTGTTATATTTTCAGGTATAGGATCATCATTTACCAATGAAGAAACATCGTTATGATATATTTTAACGTTTTTACCAAGCTTCTTTTCTATTCCTTCAAGAGGAGTTACATACTTAGAAGGAAATCCATTATAATTAGCATACATAACAACCGGATCATTCGAATTAGGTCCTAATACAGCTATTGATTTAATATCCTTACTCAATGGCAAAATATTGTCCCTGTTTTTCAATAAAGTCATTGTTTCTCTGGCGACTTCAGCTGATAACTCTCTGTGTTCTTCAGAATCATTAACTGAATAAGGAATATTATCATACGGATTTTTACCTGCAGGATCAAACATTCCAAGCTTCATACGGGCAGTAAATAAACGCTTAACTGCCTTATCAATGTATTTTTCTGTCAACAACCCTCTTTCAACAGCTTCCTTCAGGTAATTATATGTTCTGCCACATTCAAGGTCACAACCGTTTAATACTCCAATAGCTGCTGCTTCTGCTCCGGTAGGTACAATCTTATGGTTTAAATATATATCATCAATTGCTCCACAATCAGAAACAACATATCCATCAAAACCCCATTGTTCTCTCAAAATCTTATTTAAAAGAGTGTCGCTGCCACTGCATGACTCTCCACGAAAACGATTATATGCACCCATCAGCGAATAAGCTTTGGCTTCTTTGATTGTTGCCTCAAAAGCAGGCATATATGTATCCAGAAAATCTCTTTCAGATACATCTACGTTAAAAACATGACGATCTTTTTCAGGTCCACTATGAACCACATAATGCTTTGGAGTGGCTACTGTCTTTAAATAATCCGGATTGTCACCCTGAAGCCCTTTTACAAATGCCACACCCAAACGAGAAGTCAGGTATGGATCTTCTCCATAAGTTTCTTGTCCTCTTCCCCATCTTGGATCCCTGAAAATATTAATATTTGGTGACCAGACTGTCAATCCTTTATATCTTTGCCTTTCACCCTTTTTGATATAATCGTTATACTTAGCTCTAAACTCATCGGAAATGACATTAGCTTCAACTAATAAAAGACTGTCATTAAATGTGGCAGCAACTCCAATAGCCTGCGGAAAAACAGTTGCAACACCTGCTCGGGCTACCCCGTGCAATCCTTCATTCCACCAGTTATATTCAGGAATACCAAATCTTTCAATTGGTGCAGCAACATCCATCATTTGAGATATTTTTTCTTCCAGCGTTAACTGAGAAACCAGGTTGTCAACCCTTTTCTCTATAGAAAGAGTTGGATCTTTCCAACTGTCAGAATTCATGCAACCTGTAAACAGCAAAATCATAATAGCCGGAATAATCCATGCTTTAAAAAAGTCTTTTTTACTCATAACTAAGCATTATTATTTTTCAATTTCTAATCTTGACTATCATCAAAACAGTCATTTAGAAAACTAAATATAAGTAAAATAAATGTAGCATATTAGTTATAATCATGCATTTTGAATAAGTTTTGTAACAAAGAAAAATTGAAAATCAATAATATGACTTTGATTATATTTCATGAAACATGTGTTATATTTTTGAGCCAGGAATTTAATTTAACACATTCGAAGAACTGAACACGAATAACTAAAAAAGCCGAAATGAATCGGCCTTTTTTATATGTGGGTTGTACTGGATTCGAACCAGTGACCCCTACCCTGTCAAGGTAATTACCATGTTAAAAACAGAAATCAAGAGAAAATATATATCATTGTTTTACTGCTACTTAATTCATTTTATAATTAATTGTTTTCTCTTCTTTTACTCTTTTATTGTTACTTTTTGTTACTCGTTTGTTACTCGTATGAGTTTTATTATTACATTTGAAACCAACAACATAACTAGAGAAAATAATGAGTGAAAAGGCACAAAAAAAGGTCAAAAAAGGCACAAAAAAAAACAATATTGTAATAAGAGAGAAGGTATTAGCCAATGGAAGCATTAGTTTATACCTTGATATTTACCGGGATGGAGAACGTTCTTATGAATTTTTAAAACTTTACATCAACCCAAAAGCACGTAATCCGATTGATAAAGAACAGAACAGATCAAATTATGAATTGGCTAATCGGATTAGAACAGACCGAGAAAATGAGTTAAACAATCTTGCCTTTGATTATATCCCACCAACCAAACAAAAAGTTTTATTCTTTGATTTCGCCAAATATTATCAAGATAATTACACAAAAAAGGACCTTGCAATGGTGAAAGGGGCAATTAACGATTTTAGAAGGTTTATCACAGAAAAATATCCATACATTAAAACAGAATCTCTTAAAGTAAATCAAATAGACAGAATAATGGTAGTGCGGTTTGTTGAGTTTTTGCAAGATAACCACACTGGGGAGGGTGCAAATTCTTATTATAGCAGATTAAAAAAAATACTTAATCATGCTGTTGCCCAAAACATTATTTCAAAAAGCCCGGCACAGAAAAAAGAACCGGGCGACATGGAAGTAACTTGTAAAAAGCCCTCCGGGTTGAGGAAACAAATACTTACTAATGAAGAAATACAATTGATAGCAAAGACTAAAACAAAACACCCGGAAACAAAGAAAGCGTTTCTATTCTGCCTTTGCACTGGATTAAGGTTTGTAGATGTCAAGGCTTTAAAATTCTCAAATATTGACTTTTCAACAGATCGGATGCAAATTGATCAGCAAAAAACAGGTAGGCCTGTAATAATTGACCTTAATAAAACTGCTTTAAAACTAATTGGTGAACCGGGCAACCCTGAAGTATTGGTTTTTGATTTGCCAGAAAGGAAATGGGCAACAAAAATAATCACAAAACTTGTAAAGGAGGCTGGAATACAAAAGCATATTACATGGCATTGTGCTCGTCACAGTTTGGCAGTGAATCTTTTAACAAGCAAGGAAAAACCCGATATAAAAACAGTAAGTAGTATTCTAGGCCACCAATCAACCAAAACAACCGAGGTGTATCTACATGTTGTGGATGAACTAAAAAAGAAAGCTGTTAATGCATTACCTGACTATGAATTATAAATAAAAACCCATGCAAAAGTATAGTATAGAAAGTATAAAAGAAGCTTATTCTGATATTTCAGAAGTAATAATTTCTCTTGATGAAGAAGGGAAAGTAGTCTTAAGTTTAAAAAAGGAAATTGTCGAGTATATTAAAGGCTTGCCTTTGCGTAGTCAAATAAGTGCATATCGTGAACTAATAAATCTATATAATGATGGATTTATATCTGAAACATACTTAAAAGACTATTTCCCCAAAATCTCATTTAATAACTATTTCAATTCCTTTTTAAATACTGTAAAGAGTGAAATAGATATTGAAATAATCTTTGAGGATTACAAAAGCATTGAAAAAATAAAGTCGAAGTTAAGTACTCTTGTTAAAAAAGATGAAAAGATAAATTTCTTATTAATCCTTAAGAATAATTTTGAGGGCGACTTTTCTAAAGAAGTAAATGATAATCTGAAAAATGATTCAGTTTATCTTTTTATAAAGAAAGAATTAAAGTTTTGGAAGAATTATAAAGAAATTAATGATAATGAGAGTAAAATAGAAATACACCCCAGAATTAAAACCAACCTCACAATCGACCAGCGTGGTCAACTTTTTGACTTATTAAAAAGTGGTGGGTTTATTACGGATGAGTATAGAGATTATTTCAACTGGGCTATTGGTACAAATGATGAGAAAGAGCCGAGTCTACCAGGGCAATGGAAGCCAATAAAATGGCTAAAAACAAAATCCTTACTCGCATACTTTGTGAATGAATTCAACTTAAAAATATTGGGCAATATACGTGTCCAATGGAAACCATTTGAATTAATATTCAATACAACCAATTTACGAGGATCCAAAAACGATTGGGAAAAAACAGGAGATTTACCTAAAAGGTACGAACAAATTGAAAATATAATAAATAAAATAGACAGCAAATAATAAAGATTTTTACAATATTTATTCAACCCCTACAATACCCATTAATGGGCAATTGTAGGGGTTCTTATTTTTCTTTATTTCTCATCTTCGGCCTATGTTATAACAAAAGTTAACAGGGAAAGGGGTGCACACCTGAACCCTTTTAATAATCTTATAAAATCAAATTATCATGAAAGATAAAGAATTTTCAATAACTGAATACTTAGAGAGAATAGACGAAAGGCAACAGAACATTGAAAAGTTATTACTCTCACAAAAGAATGTTCTAACATTTGATGAAGCAGCCGAGTTCATTGGAATAAGCAAAAGTCACTTGTATAAGCTAACAATGTGCAATTCCTTACCCTTTTACAGACCCCGTGGAAAAATGATTTACATGGATCGGGTGGAACTTGAAAACTGGTTATTACAAAACCGTATCACTCCGGCGGATGAGATTGAAGTAAAAGCCTCAACTTATTCAGTATTAAATAAGAAGTAAGAAAATATTTAATAACGGGCAATGTGTTTGTGGTGTATTCGGGGTTAAATCATTTTGAAATATTGGACTCCATCCTATGTTTAAAAATATAATATTGCCCAAAAATACCACAAACCATTTTCCCAAAATAATCATATAGAAATGAATACTTCTAATATTCAATTCGATTTTAAAAAGTTTAATATCGAACCTGAGGATATAAAATCTGAAAAAGATAAACTCTTAAAGAAATCCAAAGCTAGTCTCCATTCTGAGATATTGGATCTGTTAATACAACAGTTAAAACCTTTGGACTTCGAAGCGCTTGCAAACCCATATAATACTGAAAACTTCAAACTTAATAGCCGACATCTTTTAGTATTATCAATTGAGAATATTTTAAATGTAATGACAAATAATCATTGGGGATTATGCAAAAATCAAGACTTCATTTATTTGTATAATGGTGTTTTTTGGAAAGAAATTGACAAAGAAACATTTCAAAAATTTTTGGGAGAAGCCTCTGAAAAATTGGGTGTTACAAAATTTACAGCGAGATATTACCAATTTAGAGAACAATTATTTAAACAATTTCTTGCAACTGCATATCTGCCAACACCTGAAAGTGATGAGGATAAAGTATTGATAAATTTGCTTAATGGAACTTTTGAGATAAGCTCAAAGGGTACGAAAATAAGACCATTTAATCAAATGGATTTTATTACCTATCAACTACCCTTTGAATATAATCCAACAGCAACAGCACCCCTATTTGATGCTTATTTAAACAGGGTATTGCCTGACAAGAATAGTCAGAAAGTTTTATCAGAGTATTTGGGATATGTATTTTTAAAACATGGCAATAGTCTGAAACTTGAATCTGCCTTAATTCTTTATGGACTGGGTGCGAACGGGAAAAGTGTATTTTTTGAAATTGTAAACGCACTATTGGGAAAAGATGCAACAAGTAGTTATTCACTACAGGAGCTAACAGACAATACAGGATATTACCGGGCAATGATAGCCAATAAACTTGTAAACTATTCAAGTGAAATAAATGGAAAATTAGAGGTTGATATGTTCAAAAGAATGGTATCAGGCGAAGTAATTCCGGCACGTCTGCCATACGGTAAACCTATGCAATTAACGCAATACGCAAAATTCATTTTTAATTGCAATGAACTGCCAAAAGACGTTGAATATACGAACGCATATTTCAGGCGTTGGATCATTATTCCTTTTAATGTTACAATACCAAAATCGGAGCAAGATACAGAACTGCATACCAAAATAATAAACAATGAATTATCAGGTGTATTTAATTGGGTACTTGGTGGATTAAAAAGGCTATTGGATCAGAAGCGTTTTACTGAATGTGATTCGATAAATAAAGCGTTGGAGAAATACAGAATTGAAAGTGATAGTATACAAATGTTTTTGAATGATGCAGGGTATAAAGTTTCATTAATCAACGATATTCCATTAAAAGAATTATTCAATGAATATAGATCCTATTGTATTGACAGTGGTTTTAAGTCATGTTCATTAAGAACATTTGCGGACAGATTAAGACATTCAGGCTATACGATTGAACGCAGGAACTTTGGCAATTCAATCGGAGCTGAAAAAATAAGTTTATTTTAAAACTACACTATCTACACTATCTACACAGAAAGTAAAATGATGACTTTAAAATCAGTGTAGCAAGTGTAGTAAGTGTAGATAAAAACAATAATTTATTTATATGAAAACTATACACAAATATATTTTGGAACCATATAACGGAATGAGAACTCGCTACAGTTGCCCTAATTGCAGTAAGGAAAAAACCTTTTCGTTATATATTGACACCGAAACAGGTGAGCACATACACCCCAACGTTGGCAGGTGCAATCGTGAAAGTAATTGCGGCTATCATTACACACCAAAACAATACTTCCATGATAACAACATTTCCTATGATGTTTCCCATCATGAAACATTTAAACCAAAAGTAGCTTTAACTCTATATAAACCTGTGTCTTTTATTCCAGTTGAAGTATTTAAAGGCAGTCTGAAATCATACCAAACAAACCACTTTGTAAATTTCTTGATTGATCTCTTTGGGGATAAGATAACAAGTGAATTAGTGAGTAGCTATTTTATAGGAACATCAAATTATTGGGAAGGTGCAACAGTATTTTGGCAAATTGATATCACCGGTAAAATAAGAACTGGTAAAATAATGCTTTATAACCCTGAAAATGGTAAAAGAGTAAAAGAACCTTTCAACCATATTCATTGGGCTCATAAACTTTTGTTCAAATCAGAATTTGAGTTAAAACAATGTTTATTTGGTGAACACCTTTTAATCAACAATACAAGACCTGTAGCAATAGTTGAAAGCGAAAAAACTGCAATTATTGCCAGCGTTTATCTACCTCAATTCGTATGGTTAGCTGTTGGCAGTCTTACCAACCTAAATATCGAAAAATGTAATGTTCTGAAAGGTAAACAAGTCATTTTATTTCCTGACTTAAAATGCTTTGACAAATGGAGGAACAAAGCTGAAGAACTTTCAAACATTGCAAATTTTCTAACTTCAGATTTATTGGAACTAAAAGCTTCCTATGAAGAAAAAGAACAAGGTCTTGATATTGCTGACTACCTAATAAAATTTGATCTTCAAGAATTTGTTCAAGATAATTCACAGATTTCAGAAACTGAAGTTCATTCAATTGCTGACACTAATCAATCGAAAGAAAAAGAACAAAATAATTTTTTAACCCCTATCTCACATGAAGAATACTCATATAATGAAAGTTGGGAAGAGGAAGTATTAGAACTTGATAATTTCTTTAAAAGTATTATTCTACCTACATATCCAATAAGGCTCAACAATTTTACTATGGTGACAGATGTTAATTTGTTTATACAAACCCACCTTGCTATAGTAGTTTCAAACATGGATAAACCTCGTTACAAACCTTATCTCATAAGATTGAAAGAATTAAAAAATCATTTTATAAATAACTAAAAATAAACCATTATGGAAAAAGTTATAGCTTTTCAATGCCAGTATTGTGGCAAGCTTTACAACGAAAAAAGTAGTTGTAAATCTCATGAGTATAGATGTTACTTTAACAGTCGTACTCGTAGTTGCGCAAGTTGTATATTTAATAAGCGAGAAACGCTAAGTTATCAAGAGGACAAGTCAGTAGTAGTAACTACTTGTCTAAAGAACAATGAAGTTTATCGGGGACTTAAAACAGCTTGTGAAGATTATCATTACAAAAGAGATAAATGTAATCTTGAAGAAATGAAGAAAATTAGAGCAGATTATGATCCTTACTTTGTTGTAAAGCCACTTCTTGATGAACTAAAGGGAAATAGCGAGTTAGAATTAAGTGAGATAAAAAAGTATATTGAAAATGAAATAATCCCTTATATATAGTATAATTAATCTTGCTTTATTTCTGACAATTTATCTTCTCATTATTCTATTTAAAGTAAACCTGTTGAGAAATCAATGGGTTTCTTTTTATGCAGCTCTTTATTTAAAATATTCCTTAATCTCTTCATCATTTAAAGAAGGAGTCATATTTGAAATAACTGATCCTAAAATATTTGTATCTATAATCGTTTCTCTTTCAATTGCTAATCGTGATGCTTCGTTTACTATGTACTCTATTTCAGCAAAAGTATAGTACTCTGTCATTTCTCCAATAAACAACCATTTAATATTGGCATGAGGCCTTCCGTCAAGATGAATTTTGAATGCTTCTATTCTGGCTTCTAAGTCAGGTGTGCCAACAAATATCTTTTTATCAAATCTCCCGGGTCGAAGAATTGCATTGTCAATATTTCTTAAATAGTTTGTCGTTCCTACAACAAAGATTCCTTTTTTATTGCATTGATCTAACTGTGTCAGGAATTCATTCACTTCTGATTTATAATGAAAGGACACATCTGAATTCGTTCTATTTGGTACTAATGCTTCAATTTCATCTATAAGGAGTAATGTAGGACTGTTTTTTGCCGCCTCCTCAAATAGTCGCTTGATTTCAATTTGAGTTCCATGAACATATGTACTACCAATATCAGCCGGAGATATCTCCATGTATTTCATTCCAATCTGTTCAGATAATTTCCTTGCAATAAATGTTTTTCCACATCCAGGAGGTCCATATAGAATTATTCCGTTTGGTAATGGGACCTTGAATTTCTTATAAATATCTCTCTCATTAAATAAAAGAATTACATCTCTTTCAAAGATTGTTTTTAATTCGTGCATCCCGGCAACACCTTTCCATTTTTTTGAAGTGTTTTTTGGAGCTGAAATCATCTTATCGTTGAGAAGCCAATAGTAATGTTTTTTAAAGTACTCTTTATAAGCTAAAGCGTTTGAGTTTTCAGGATACAATTCACACTCAAGGCAAATAAAGGCTAAGGCTTCCCGATACATTTCCCATTCTATCAGTAGACGTATACGGTAATTATTTAAGAACCTAACAAACTCTCTGTAGTAATCAACATATAATCCCTTATCAATTTCACTAATCAATTTACTTATCAGCCAAATTGCTTCTGCCTTCCTTCTTCGATAGACAGATGATTGAATCTTTTCCGGAATTTGAAATCGTTCCATTTATCTACATTTTCATTTTATTTGCCGGCTACTCAAAAAAATGTAAACTGAATTATTCCATTCATAATTAAAAGGGTATATGCAACTATTATGCCTGTTATATCACCTAATAAATATGGCAAGTCGTTATGTCCATCCTTTAATCGTTTAATATCATTAAAAATTGTCGGAATTGCAACAATTATGACTAAAAACAATGGAAGTTGGAATTTGAATAATTTAAAAATTAAATGAGCTATCATTAAACCAGCAAAGTTGCAAAAAGCACTATTACCAAAATTAATCAAATGTCTAATACCAAATTTGATATATAAAAATGAAAGCGGAGTTAAAATAAATGGTGCAATATTTACAACAATTAAAAAAACAACAATTCCAATTAAATATGCTAATACAATCATATAAAAAGTTCTTGGTTTATGAGTGATATTTTAATTATAACAATATCTACAAGGTTTACGATTTCTATTAATTGCTTCTTCTTTTGTAATCTTTTTAATATCACTACTACATCTTCTTAATCCCTCACAATGAGATGATTTATGGTATGATTTTGATTTCGGCCCAGTACATATGTAAACATCTTTTGAAAAAGAATCACTACACCCAACTATAAAAATAAGTGATATGATAACTAGTGTGTATTTTATAAAATTTATCTTCATCATCCATTTTACTATAAACACATCATTTACGTTAAATATTTCCACAATAACTGAAAGTCATCATTACCATTTTAATCTATTTGGATACAGTAACAACAATAAGATTTAATCTGCACTAATATACCAAATAATAATTATTCAGACTATAGTCCGTGGCTTAAATGTTTTTAATAATTCATTTTAGCTCTGACTAAAGTCAGAAATATGATAGCCCAAACTTTCGGTAATGTACTATGTGAATTGAGGAAAGAAAAGAATATTTCTCAAGAGAAACTTGCTGAATATTGTGATCTTGATCGAACTTATATATCCTTATTAGAAAGAGGTCTTAGACAACCTACGCTAACTACAATTTTTAAAATTTCATCTGCTTTAAAAATCCGGC
>JAGODU010000322.1 GCA_017998095.1 Prolixibacteraceae bacterium
GGTCTTATTCCTTAAATAATCAGATACATTATCAAAAAGTAGTGATGGAACTGAAAGTCATCAATGAGAGATACAGCTTCGAAAAAGTCCGTCAGGAAGCCTTGATTCAAACTGCAGAATATGCCAGGATATGCGGTTCTGATGAAGCTCATATCCTGATTTTCGACAGAAACAATACCCAAAACTGGTCAGCAACCGAGCCGAATGAACTGACTGAACACGATGGCGTTAAGTTAGAGATTTGGAAATTTAGCGATAACTGGTCAAAAGCCAAAAGAAAAAGAAGATAAAACGAGCAACGACTCAGAATATCTTATGACAGTAGAGTAGAGGCAGGACGACCTGCCCCCCTCATCAAACCGTGCATGCGGTTTTCCCGCACACGGCTTTCTCTTCAGTCTTCGTTTAAAAGCATTCACAAGTGTCATACATAATTGTATTCTGTTGGGTCTATTAAACCATATCTGGCTTTTAAAACCTCAAAAGCTCCCTGGCGATAAAGCTTACATTTACGCTGACTCTTTCGTTGATAGAATCTAAAAAGCGTTTGCATTAAATAGTATCTAATTTGTCTTTTCTGCTTTTTGGTTCTGCTTACGCCTTCGATTGTAAAATAATTAATCCATCCTCTCAGCTTGCAGTTTAACCCATAAACAAGTTCTTCATTATCCAAATGACAGTTATTCTTAAGGTAGTTTCTGATTGATTCACGAAGGTTTTCCATACTTTTCTTTCTGGCTTCAATTACCTGATATTTTAGTTTTCTTCCATATAAGTCCTTATTATACCTAAATGTAAAACCCAGAAAATCAAAGGGATCCTCTATCGCAAAAAGTAAATGGGTTTTCTCTTCATTTACTTTCAATTCCATCCTTGTAAGAATCTCTTTTAGGTAATCCAAACTTTGTTGAGGAATTCTCCTGCCCATTAGTATAAAATCGTCTGCATATCGGACAATCTTAACATTATGGGGTGAAAATTTCCCGTTTTTACGATTAACTGCTTTATCTAACAGATTTAGATATATGTTTGCAAGTAAAGGTGATATATCACCACCTTGCGGGGTTCTCAAATTACTCTTATTGAGTTTCCCCTCATCAATACTATCAGGTGAATTTAACCAATTTTTTAATCAGTTTGAGCATATGCTTATCTGCAATTCTCATTGTATGCAACTTCATCAGATGTTGTGAGATATTGTATTAAAATATCCGTTTAGGTCTGCGACATATACAGCAGTATATTCTCATCAAGATACTTCTTTATCTCTATGATTGCATCTTTAGCTGATTTCTTTGGTCTGAATCCATAAGAACAGGGCTCAAAATCTGCCTCAAAGATTGGTTCAATAATTAGCTTACAACACATCTGTACAATTCTGTCTTTAACAGTCGGTATCCCTAATGGTCTTAACTTTCCATTAGCTTTGGGAATATAAATCCGCTTTACTGGTTTCGGCTTGTATGTTTTATGAAGCTATTCCTGTCTGATTTCAGGCTTCAACATTTTAGAGAGTCTGGCCAACTATAGTCTGTCGTGTAACGAAGCTACCTGTTCACTTGCGTTACGGCTTTCTTACCGCTTTGAAGAGCTTTGACTTACACCTTACAGCTACTGCCATCTTCATCACTTCCGGGTGAATAGAAAATTACCCGTATCGGATTTGCACCGATTTCTATGTCAACACCTCGTGGCGCACCGGATAACGCTGATTTTATGGATTTTATGTCTTGAATCAGCTCAAAAAAAGGCATTTTAATAAAGGTTAATTTAAAAAAAAGACTTTAATTCCTGAAATTATTTTTTAACAAAATATAAACGACTAATTCAAAGCTCTCATAAATAAAAAAAGAAAGAGTTGTTTAAAACATTTTTATTCCTACCTTTTAATAAATATGGTGAATTATGTGATTCATAATTCTTTTAATTGCGATCCCATGTGATATTTATTGAAGTTAATAGAAACTATTCATTTCATTGAAACACTTGAGATATCTTCAGAAAGCCGAATAAAAAATACTTCTCCCCCTTTTTTAAATACATAAAGTCAAGGTGTACTTTTCAGATACCCCTCGTTTCATTTTTGATAACAGCTATTTAAAATTTAAAGACACTGCCATAAGTGAATTCACGCATGTACTTATTATTCCTCAATTCCTCATTATTTCATTTACTAAAGATTGAGGAGCACAAATAATATAGTGCCCCTCATTAGTATATGTATACCTACTTCATCATTAACATTTTTTTTGCATATACTTTATTGTCTGTTTTTAACTTATAAAGATATATCCCTGATGAAACATTGTTGTTGTTTGTGTCTTTACCATCCCATACGATATTATAAGATCCTTTTGATAAGTATGCATTTTTCAAAGTTTTAACTTTTTGTCCTTTGATATTGAAAATGCTTAATTCAACATGTGATGATATTGGAATAGTAAATGATATACTTGTATTTGGATTTGCAGGATTAGGATAATTCTGATTTAATACTACTTGGCTAAGTTCGTTTACAGAATCAATATATTCTTCAGAATTCTCATGAGTTGGTAATAAGCTTCTTAACAGATATTTACGATTAGTTGTATAAGAGGAGAAAGAAGATGGTTTTAAATACTCCATATTCGTAACTATATGTGTAGCCTTATTGTCATCAATAAGTGTATATACATATCCGATATCTATAGTTGCAAACAGCGAATCTAAATGGGATATTGGATTTTCTATTCTGTTTTCTAACCATGAAATTGCTTTCTGATATTGACTCTGATTGATTGAACAATAATTTTGAAGATAATCATAAAGATTGAGAGTTTCATTATCTTGTCCATTGTAATTTTGATAGATATTTAGTAAACTTTCATAATTATTGGTGCTTAATTTTTCTAATGCAAGCAAATGTTTTGAGGCTTTATCAAATAGAATACTTGTATCAGCCACAGTTGAATAATATCCCTGCATCATGGATTTAGCAATTGTATAATTTTCAATCTTTTCGGATTCTTTCGCTGATTTATAAGCAATTGGAATTGTCGATGTATTATTCAATCCATCTTCAGGCTCCCATACTGAGTCATAAAGATAAAGATCACTTGGATCAAGATTTACTTTCGGATCAAAAGATGCCCCAAAATAATTATTGTTGAATATTATCATTTTTGGATCAGATGGTACATTTGTACAGATAACGAAAGGCTTAGCGTTATTCTCTGAATTATATATCTCATTAAATTCAGCGTATTCAGGAGCACTATCATAAGCAAAAAGAATCTGGGCATATTTATTATTTACAATTTTCTGATATGGCATTGATTTAGATCCTTCTAATGACCATAATGATTTTCTATAAGCGATAATACCATAATCATTATTTTTAATAATATTTGCATCTGAAATACTTACACCTGAATGGTATAATTGAATACCAATTTCATTATTTTTAATATTGTTTCTTTCAATGTAACCATTTGTGCTTTCGTATAAGGATATGCCTATATCGTACCCTTGAATAGTATTATTGATTAAGCTATATTTATCAATAGAA
>JAGODU010000323.1 GCA_017998095.1 Prolixibacteraceae bacterium
AAAATCAAATTCTTCAATCTAATAAAGACACTTATTACAATCCTTATTCAGGAAATTGCGTTTACTGGTTGACTTTCGGAGGAGAATTCAATACTGACCCTTTACGTATTGCCACTTTGCCCGAGCTTCAAACCTGGAACACACAAACTTCAACCTTTGTTGATAATGTTCGCCTGGAAACCGAAAAGTTGAGAAGAGAAACCATAGGTTTTGATTGGTATATGACATTGTTAGCAGGTAAGGTTACTGCTGATTATGATTTTACAATAGAACTTCCAGATTTATCTACTAATGATAATGGAATTCTAAGTTTTTCATTGCGACAAGAATCTGTAAACTATATAGCCACTCATAATATAAGCGTTTATGTAAATGGTAATGTCATTCCTTCTTCTGCAAATTCCTATATATTTAGCTGGCAAGGTTTGAATGAATATGTCTTTCAAAAATCCGTTCCTTATTTCGTCCCTGGAGTAAATACTATCCGAATAAGAGTACATCGTGATAAAACAGATAATATATTCTTAGATTGGATTAATGTGAAATACACCCGCAATATTGTTAAATATGCGGGTAAACAAACTATCGTAAATCAGTTAGAAAATGAATATGTAGTCCCGGTCCGATATAATGTTTCCAGTAGCACTAATTTTACTGTATATCAGATAAACAGTTTTAACGAAGCTTCTCTTGTCCCAGTTAAAAACATCGCTGGTTCATACTATTATATAGCCTCCGGTAATACAGCAACTAAATTTATTCTTACTAATGAAGAATATTATTTACCTGCAAAAGTTCAATTTATTGAACCAGTTGATTTGGTATCTAATCCAGGACAGGTGGATAATATTATTATAACTCCAGATGAATTTATAAACCAGGCACAAACCTTAGCAGATAAATATAATCTTTACTTTAATAAACGAAGCAAGGTTGTAAGACAAAGTGATATCTTTAATCAATTCAATAGTGGTCATCCAGATCCAGAAGCCATTAGATTGTTTTTAAGTTATGTATTCCAGAACTATCCCACTCCTCGTATTACTTCTGTAACCTTACTGGGTTTGGGAACTATTGATTGGCGTAATTTCTCTAGCCAAGCCCAATCAAAAAATAAAATGATAGTTTATCAGCGAGATAATTCAACTTCCGACGATTTCTTCGTTATGTTAACTCAAACTTATAATCCTGAGCTTGCTATTGGTAGATATCCCGTTACTAATCTAAATGAAATTAATATTATGTTCTCTAATTTTAGCTCTTATGTTGAAAATCCAGTTGGTGGTTGGTGGAAAAATTCAATGGTATTTGTGGCAGATGACCTTTATAACGGTAGTGAACCTTATTATGAAAATTATCATACTCAGCAGACAGAAACACTATCAAATACCATCCATCCCAGTATCTTGATTGATAAAATCTTCGGCTGG
The DNA here is from genome assembly GCA_017998095.1 of Prolixibacteraceae bacterium. The sequence continues at coordinate 1,431 of JAGODU010000323.1, forward strand.
GAATATGAATATGATGAATTTCAGAACAAACCAAAAGCTCGTGATGATATGATGGCTGCTATTAATGAGGGAAGACTTGTCTGGTTATATGTGGGACATGGAGGTCATGACCAACTCGGGGCGGAAGATTATTTCAATGGTGCAACCGATATGGGAAGGTTTAATAATCCGGGCAAACTTACTTTCTTTATTGCTGCTTCCTGTGAAGTATCTAAATTTGATTACTGGGGATATGAAAGCCTTGGACAAAAAACAGTGCTTCTTAATAATCTTGGAGCTATTGCCTCGTTAGGTGCAACCAGAATGAGTGCTGCTGGAAGTAATGTTGGACTCACTACTTTTATATTAGACTATTTGGCTAACAAACGTAATCCCTTAGGATATTCCATTATGGCAGCAAAAACTGCCTATACTCAAAGTACTATAAATGATGCACTCTATGTTTTATTGGGCGACCCTTTGCTTCACATTGTCCCACCTGTCCGGGACAGTATCTTAACCATTTTTGACCCAGATAATTATCAAACAAAAGAAAACCAAGGGATTTTATATGCACGGCAAAAAGTCCGTTTTACCGGAAGTTTTTCTCCCAGTACCTCTAATGGTATAGCTGAAGTTAAGGTTTTCAATAATAAGTTAGTTTACAACTTAGATCCTCAAACTATTATCAGTCATAGAGGTGCTCCCCTTTTTGTGGGAAGTTCCACTGTTAATACAGGTTTTTATCAAAGTGGTTTTATCGTCCCTGATGATGTTACTACAGGAAATAGTGGTTTAATTGTGTCCTATTTTTGGGATCCCAACTTAAAACAAAGTTACACTAATTATTATTATCCTCTTCAGCTAAGTGATGAAGCTGTCTCAGCTAATAATCCTGATGCTCCTCATATAGAAATTTATCTGGATAGTATGGATTTTAGACCAGGTGATATAGTTGGAACCGATCCTATTCTCTATGCCAGAATTTCTGATAGTAATGGTATAAATGTTACAGGTAGTGCCGGACATAATATCTTATTGATTTTGGATAATTCCCTACAACCTGTTTCAGTGACAAATTATTTCCGTTATGATACAGATTCATTCACTCAAGGCATTTTAACCTATCCTTTATCTGGCTTAAGTGAAGGAGTACATTCCCTACAGATTATTGCCTTTGATAATTTCAATCTTCCTGCTGTTACTACTACCCATTTCCAAGTGCGAAAAGTGGCAGAGCTTTATATAGAACGATTTTTAATCTACCCTAATCCTATGAAATCTACCACCAACTTCACTTTTATACTTCCTCGTGATTGTGAACTTACCATTGATATATATACTATATCCGGGAAGAAAATTTATAGTATGAAAACTATGGGCAGGCAAGGATTCAATTCTATTCCCTGGGATGGAAGAGATAACAAAGGTGATAAATTGGCTAATAACACCTATTTTGTTAAAATCCGAGCTAAAGATGGAAAGGAAAAAACAGAAAAAATAGAAAAACTTGTAATATATCATTAAAGGTACACTATGCAATTTTATAATCAGTTAAAGCGTCAGAAAGAAGAATTTACACCTATAAATCCTGGTGAAGTTAAGATGTATGCTTGTGGTCCTACGGTTTATAACTACTTTCATATTGGAAATGCTCGTGCTTTCATCACTTTTGATGTGCTACGACGCTATCTTGAATTCCGTGGTTATAAGGTTATCTATGTACAAAATATTACCGATATAGATGATAAGATAATAATTGGTGCTCAAGAAGAAGGGATACCCTTTAATGAATTTACGGCTAAGTATATCCAGGCTTTTCAGGAAGATTGTGCAACCTTAGGGATTAAACCTCCAAGCTACCAACCCAAAGCTACAGAAGTTATTCCAGATATTATTGATGCTATCCAACTCCAGATTCAAAAAGGGTTTGCTTATGAAATTGAGGGTGATGTCTATTTTGATACTACTGCACTTCCTGAATATGGTATGCTTTCTGGTAAAAAGATGGAAGATTTAATTCCAGGAGCACGGGTAGAAGAAAATGCTTTAAAAAAACACCCAACTGATTTTGCTTTATGGAAACGCAGTAAACCTGGTGAACCTTTC